>JALGVG010000151.1 GCA_029819875.1 Candidatus Zipacnadia bacterium
GGACAAGTGGCGGGCGCAGCGCGACCGGTGCCCGGTTGTGCCGCTGATGATGCTGGGTATCCACGTCATTGACAGCATGATCTACCTGCTGGGGCCGGCCACGACGGTCAAGGCCTTCCATCGTCATGCGGCAATGCCGGTCGACAACGAGGACCTGGCGATGCAGATCTACGAGCTGGAATGCGGCGCCCTGGCGTACGTGGGCGACAGCTATTGCAGTCCCTACGTACTCAATTACCGCGTGCTGGGCACCGAGGGAGTTCTGACGGTGGACCTGGGGGCTCTTCGCTTGCAGGATCGCGAAAACAATGTCGAGGATATCGCGTTTGCCGCCACCAACCCCGAATGCGAACTGATGGAGGAGCTGGCGCGCGCGATCGTGGAGGGTATCCGGCCGGAGACGGACGCGGAGGCGGCCATTGCCGCCCTGGCCTGCGCCGAGGGCGCCATACAGTCGGCGCGGACAGGCGATGCAGTGCGCCTGGCGGAGATCGGATAGCTTCCCCTGCCCGTGCTTGACACGACCACGCGGCAGGTAGTTGCCCGTCCCAAGCCGAAGGGAAAAAGAGCGTGGTGACGGCAGGTGAGGGGCGGGAGACAGAGCCAAAGAGAGCGGCCGGATGCATGCATCCGGCCGTTGAACTTTCACGGCGCGCCGGCCGCTAGATGCCGCCTTTTATGACCGCCCTGGCAATCGCGGCTGCGTCCACCCGGTAGGTGCCGGCAGCGATCTTGCCGCGCACCTCGGCCACCCTGTCGTGGCGGACCGCCTCCGTCCGAGCGGCGAGTTTCAGCGCGTACAGCAATTCGGCGGCTCGAGTGCTCAGCAGCGCCTTTTCGCTGCCGGCAGCGTGCGAGGGCGCGGCCGAACTGTTGCCTGTGAGCGGGCGGTTTTCCACCTGCTTGAGGCCGTTGGCTGCAAGTTGCGGGAGCTTGTGGGGTTCGATTCGCATTCCCGGATACCTACTCCTTACGTTGCGAGAACGTAATGGAAATGTAACGTCTACTGTTACATGTATCGGCAGGGAGGGAAAATACTTAAGGCTGGGGCGGGAAAGATTTGTGATTTTTGTGTCGCCGCCCCTGCAAAGCGGCTTTCATGCTAGTGGTTGCGGGTCATTGACTGCTGGATCTGGCGCACTTCTTGCGGCGAGAGGATCCCCACGAGCAGGACAGACAGGCCGTCCTGCTGCCAGGTGAATACGCCGTCATGGTGGTTGGGAATATCAGCCAAGGGCGCAGGGCTTTCGAAGATGCTGAACGTGTCCACCCCGTTGCTGAACGGCAGCCACAGCACCATCTGCCCTCCGCTGCGGCTGATAGCCACCTGGTCATCCTGCAGCACGTAGCCGGCCGGCAGCTTCTGAGGCAGCAGCGCCTGGAAGCCTGCCCGGGCTTGCGCTTCGGCCAGCGTCATGCGCGCCGGCGGAGCGGGCAACTCCAGCACCGTGGCGCTTGCCGGAGCATCGAAGACGAATATCGAGGCGTCGACCTTGGGGTCGAAGTGAATCGTCTTGTAGTAGGATGAATATACCAAGCTGCTGCCCTCGGCAAAGCGCTGGACCTTGAGGGCAATGCTGGTATCGGCATCCAGCCATACCTTCCTGACAAGCTGGCCTACGCAATCGCGCAGGGCGATGACGTAGCAGGCTCGTCCCGCCACCCTGTCGCTGCCTTCAACAGCGGCGTACAGGGTGCGGCGCAGCGAGTCCAGCACGCGCAGGCGCTGTGCCAGTTGCTCGGCGGTGGGATCGGCAGGCGGGGTGCGGTACAACGGCTGATGAACCACCTTGTTTTCGTGGGGCCAATACTCCCACACTTCAATCCCGTTGCAGACGCGCAGCCGCCCCCGCAAGTGCGGCGGATAAAGCACGACGATGCGTTCGCGCCCCCCCGGCATGCGGATGACCTTTTGCTGAAAGCCTGCGACCTTGCGACCGTGATGGAAGGTGACGATATCGCGCACGCCCATGCAAGCGACATTGAGGGTGGCCTGCACACTGTCAGCGAGCCGCTGCCAAGCGGCGTCATCCGCTCCCAGCGGTTTGCTCCCGAGCAGGCAGATTGCCAGTCCGTACGTCAACACGGATCTGGGTGCTCTGCGTTTGAGTGCGTGCCTGCTGCCTGTGGTTATACTGCTCAATCTGCTCACCTTGTTGCTTGCACAGTGACAATTCGGGGATTACCGTTCATGCGCCTGGCCGGGGGTGTAGGAGACCATGTGAATGCCTGCATCGTCGCCCAAGGGCTGGCTGCTGACATAACCTTGATGCTGCAATACCAACTGGTCAATAATCTCAGGCGTCAATTCTACCGTCTCGACGGCAGCGGGCGACAAGCTGCTGTCGTTGAACATGGCAACGTGCGTAGCCGAGGCGGAGGGCCGCAGGGCGATAACGCCACCGGCGACGGCCAGGGACAAGACTATGCCCGCCATTGCTACCGTGCCGGGGCGCAACAGGGGCAGCGGCGCACGCAGGTCGCCCCACAGGCCCCTCAGCCAGCATCGGCGCTGCTGCCGCGACTGGGCCAGACGTGCCATGACAGTGGCCGAGAAGTCAGCGGGGAGTTTGTGGCGGGGCAATTTGCCAAGTAGTTTTGTGACCTGGTTCATCCACGCCGCGTATTCGCGGCACTTGCTGCAAACGTTGGAATGCTCAACGAGTTGCTCGCGCATGTGGGGGGAAATCTCCTCATCCTGCAGCGCTTTGATGAACTTGCGGAACTGGGCGCATCTCATCTACATACACCAACCTGCTACCATCTTTAGCGGCCCGCCTCAACACTCCAGCCACGTGGCGGGAAGGTTTTCCTGTTCCAACCGCCCCTGGAGTATTCGCTTGAGTTGGTGGCGGGCATTGAACAAGCGACTTTTTACCGTCCCCAAGGGGCAGCCGAGAATTTGCGCGATTTCCTGGTAGCTCATTCCCTCCAAGTCATACAATATGAGCACCGTTTGCAGCTTGGGTGGAAGCTGCGCGATGGCCTGCTGCACTATCTGTTGAAGCTCATTGGAAAGGACTTCGTCATCAGGCCCCTTGCCCTCGTCCGGCAGCTCGCGGGGCAACTCTCCTTGTTCAGCGTCTATCGGCTCAGATAGCGATACAACGTTATCCTGCCGCCGCTTGCGGCCTCTGGCGCTGTCTATGGCCAAGTTACTGGCAATACGGTAGATCCATGTCTGAAAGCTGGAGGCGCCGCGAAACGACGGCAATGCTTCGTAGGCCCTGACAAACGCCTCCTGAGTAACATCCTGCGCTTCAATGGGGTCACCCAGCATGCGGGCGACGTAGTTGTAAATTCTATCCTTGTATATATCTACCAGCCGCCCGAAGGCGTCCTTGTCGCCCCGGGCAGCCTTTTCCACCAGGTCGGCTACATCTACCTGTACGTGTTGTGTTGCAACAGCACGCGCCGTCATTATTGACGAGCCCTCTTCCACAAGGTTCACTACCATCGCAGGTAGTAGAAAAATAGCGCCTGTTTGAGGCTCATGCTTACAACAGCCTACCCTGATCTTGTGAGTGTGGTTCCTCCATACCCGTCGGCCCCAGGTATATGTAGGCCTCGTACAGGTTATGGTAGCGCGACCAGTTGCTTTCGCTGTCGCTGCCGGCGGTGCGCTCGGCCAGGTAGCCTTGTACACGGGCGTCAAGGTTGTCAGCATAGTGCAAGGCTTCCGCTTCGGGGATCACCGGGTGTACGGGAGCCCCCCACTCCCGCCTGCCATGATGCGAGAGCAGCAGATGCGTCAGCAAATTGGCCAAATGCTGCGGGAAGTCGGGCAGTTGCTTCAGCTTGTCATTTACCAGCCTGTCGGTCAGCACCACGTGCCCGACGAAACGCCCCACGTCACTGTAATCGAAGGTCAGCGTGCCTTCAAGTTCCAGGCACTTGCCCAGATCGTGCAACAAGGCGGCGCTGATGAGCAGGTCACGGTTGATCTCCGGGTGCAGGTTTGCCGCGCACTTGCACAGCTCCACCACGTTCAGCGTATGTTCCAGCAGCCCGCCGATATATGCATGGTGCAAGAGCTTGGCACCCGGAACCGTGACAAAGCGCTCCATCAGTTCCTCGTCGCCGAACACCAGCTCCAGCAACGCCCGCAGGTGCCGGTCACTCACCTGCCGGATCGTCTCGTGCAACTGCTGGACCATCTCCCCGCGGTCACGGCTGCTGTGCGGGACCAATTCATGCACGGGAGCCTCATCCAGCGGCAGGGGCCTGAGCCGTTCGATTATCATTTGCATGCGCCCCTGGTAGCTTTCCATCCTTCCCTCCACCTGTATCACATCTCCCACCTGGAAGGTCTGGGCGAGCTGGTCGGCGTTGTCCCACACCCGTGCCTGCACCTGGCCGCTGGCGTCACCAAGCACGAGGCTGAGGTACTTGCCCGGCTTTTTGGCAAAATCTTGCAACGACTTGTCCTTGACCACGAACGGCGCATTTACCGTCTGGCCGGGTTTGAGCTGGCAGACCAGTTGCTTACCCATAGTCGCTTCACCATTCAGGCCGGCGGCGGACGATACGGCGTCTAATAACTCTGCGCCATTGCCGGGCGGCGGTTACTGTTCCTGCTGCTTGGCCTTCTCTCCGCCGCTGCCGAGTCCCGCCCCGAACTCCTTACTCAACTCGGCATAGCGGGCCAGCTTGGCCTGCACCCGGCCGTTCACCGTGTCCGGGGGGTAGTTGCCCTCTTCGTCGGGTAGGCCGGCGGGAATGCCTGTCAGTATTTCCATGCCCTCATCTACCGTGCTGATGGCCCAGACATGGAACTTGCCTTCGGCCACGGCCTCCACGACATCTTCCCGGAGCATGAGATTGCGCACATTGCTGCGCGGGATGATAACACCCTGCTTGCCGGTGAAGCCCTGTATTTTGCAAGTATCGAAAAACCCTTCGATCTTGCGGGTAACACCCCCGATGGCCTGGATGACTCCATGCTGGTTCACCGAGCCGGTCACCGCGATGCCTTGCTTGAGGGGAACATCGGCAAGGCTGGACAACAGGGCGAACAACTCGGCCGAGGCGGCGCTGTCACCTTCCACTCCTTCGTAACTTTGTTCGAACACAATGGAGGCGGCGAAACTCAACGGGTAGGTGGTGGCGAAGCGCTGCCCCAGGAAGCCTGAAAGTATCATCACGCCCTTGTCGTGGATGGGGCCGGTGAGCTTGGCCTCGCGATCTATCTGCACGACCCCTGCGCGGCCCATGAAGGTGCGGCAGGTGATGCGGCTGGGACGGCCGATGACATAATCGCCCAAAGGAGTGAGGGCCAACCCGTTAATCTGGCCCACTACCTCGCCGTCAGTATCAACCAACAGCGTGCCTTCCTCTATCATCTGCAGGAGCAGTTCTTCGATGCGGTTGGAGCGCCATATGTGCTGGTCAATGGCGTACTGGACATCCTCGGCGGTGACCAGCTCGGTGCTCTCGTCGCGCCAGCGCGCCCAGTAGCTGGCCTCGCGGACCAGGTCGCAGACGTCGACAAAGCGAGTGGTGAGCTTTTCCTGGTCGCCGGCCATGCGCGCCGCCTGTTCGATCACCTTGGCCACGGCGCCGGCGGAGAAGTGGGGCAGCCCCTCGGCGTTGCAGCGGTCGGCGACAAATTGCGCGTACTTGTCCACTACCCCTTGGTCCCGGTTGATGAACGTGGAAAAATCCGCCTTGACCTTGAACAGCTTGCGGAAGTCCTCATCGTAGATGTACAGCAAGTAGTAGATAAGAGGGGTGCCGATGAGGACGACCTTGACGTTCAAGGGGATGGGGTCAGGCTCAAGGGTGACGGTTGATATCCAGCGCAATTGGTCCTGCAGCGACTCGATCTTTATCTGCTTATTCTTCAAACAGCGCTTGAGCGCTTCCCAGGCGAAGGGGCGGCGCAGCACCGCTTCCGCTTCGATGATAAGGTAGCCGCCGTTGGCGCGGTGCAAGGCGCCCGGCTTTATCATGCTGAAATCGGTTACCAGGGCCCCCATCTGCGTCTGATATTCGACCTGGCCGGTCAGGTTGTCAATGGTGGGGTTGGGCTCATAGACGACCGGCGCGCCCGTGTCCTGTTCGTGGCTGACCAGCAGGTTGACCTGGTAGCGGCTCAGCGGCCCCCGCGGAGGCCCCACCAAGG
>JALGVG010000152.1 GCA_029819875.1 Candidatus Zipacnadia bacterium
ACCGCCACCTCTTCAGGCGCCAGGCCGTGCTGGCTGACAAGATAGTCACGCAACATCGCGGAGACGGCTATCACGCGTCCCCGGCAGCGGCGGACGGCACGTCCCTCCAGCAGCGTCGCGCAGCGGCCGCGCAACTCGCTGGCAAGCACACGCAGAGGCCTCATGTGCTTGTAGGCCCATTGCTCATGGCGGGCAGCCTGCAGGCGCAGCGCATGGCAGGTATGCACCAAGACCCAGTTCTGGTTGACGGCATTGCCGCCTTGGGAAAGGACCACGTCGAAGCGGCGAGGCCGCAGCACTACCCAGGTCAGCAGCGCCAGCCATAGGGACTTGAGCATTGCCGAGTGCCAAGGACAGGGCAGCCGGTGGACGTGCACCTTGTCGTCAGGCACGTCGTGTGCGGAAAAGCAATAGAGGTGAATTTCGTGGCGTTCGCAGAGCCGGCGCACCAGTTCGGCGACAACCCGTTCCTGGCCACCGCGCATGTGGACATGCTCGATTATTATGGCGATGCGCATCACGCTGCCCCCGGCGGCTTGCTTGACCCGGAGGGCTGAAGTCTGAAGGGAGCCAGTACCCGGCGCGTCACGGGGCGCCAGCCGCCTTGTTCAAGCGCGGCAAGCGGCGCATGCTGCATGACAGGAAGCCTGGCACATATCCCTGCCGCTAGGTAAAACAGGGGGCCGCTGGGCGCCAGGTACAAGGCGGTACCGACGGTCAACAGCCCCAGTACCGCCACCAACACTCCGATCAGTCCTCCGGCCATCCAGCGATAACGCAAGAATACGAGCGAGGAGTAGCTCGCCGCGGCCACCATGAGAATGCGATAGAGCATAAATATGTACAAGAAAGCGCCGGGGAACCCCAGCTCCCGCAGGTCTCGACCATAGTCATTTTCAATCATCCCCGCAGCGGTCGGCTCTATTGCCAGCGGGCCCGGCATCAACCTGTTCACCCTTCCGACCCCGATGCCGGTGGCAACGCCCGTACCCAGCGGGTAGCGCGCGACTTGGTACAGCGAGTGGGCCAAGGGGATGGAGACGCGCCTTATTATCGTCTGCAAGTTCAGCTTCTCGGCCGTGTATCGCTGCTGGAAGACGTCCGGGGCAAGCTCCCCGACAAGCCCGACGATAACCAGGCCCACGACCACCATAACGACCAGGAACTGGCGCCGACGGATGAGCACCAGGAAGGCGACTATCGCCATGAGCAAGGAGAGCAAAGGTGCACGGCTGCCACTGGCCGCCATGCCGATGATGGACACGGAGGCGATGACGGCCAGGAAGGTTCGCAACCACTGGGGGCGCTGGACAAAGCCGATCCCTCCCAGGCAGACCAGGGCACTGAGAGCGGCGGCGGCTCCAAACACGCCGGGGTTGACTAGCGTAGAAGTGGCACGGACATGCTCCCCGCCGGCAAACCGGTGGTAGAAATCGAACCCCGGCCCAAGCTTGGTCAAGTGTTCAAAGCCGATACGGTATTGAACGACACCATACAAGGAGGTGAGCAGGGTCAACAAGGCGATGACCATGATGAACCTGCGCACCTGGTGGGGGCGCCTGAACGTGTCGTAGGCAATGAAGAAGAAGGGAATCCACAATATCCAGGCGCGGAAACCGGCCAAGGCGACGGTCAGGGAGGCCGTTGTGGTGTTGAACATCTGGGCGCCGCAGTAGACGATGAACAGAAAGGCCGGGGCCGCCACGGGCGAGCGGAAGGAGGCAAGCTGGTGGCGCCCCACGGCAGCGTCCCACAGCCAGCGGATGATTGTCAAGGCTAATAGCACGTCCTTGGCCAGGATGGTGTGCCAACCGGGGCTTATGCCCTTCAGCAAGCCGTCGAAGAAGGCGATGGCGAGCACGGCGTAGATGCCGAATTCTGCCGAGGCAAGGGTGCCGGCGACCAGCACACCGCTTGCCGCCAGCGCCAGGCTCGGCATAATCCGGTGGGTAAGAACAAGGCCGGCGAAGGCACAGACGATGCCGGCCGCCGCAATCCCTGCCACCGTGGCGGCGGTAGCTATTGCTGACGTCTCCCTGACCCGGCGTTCAGCACCTGCGTACATTTACCGTGAACTCACCTTGCCCGGCTGATTGAGACTGCGGGACGATAGGCGGCTGTGCACCTTCAGATATGTCTTTAGCCCCGCCAGCTTGCCCTTGGTTGCGGCAACGAATTGGCGAGTGGCACCCAGCGGGCGAGCAGGGAGCGCCAGCAGGTACTTGGCCAGCCCCGGCATCTGCCCCTGCCCCACCAGCAGAGCGTACAACACAAATGCCACTTGCTGCAAGGGATGCTGGTACTTCAGCAGGCAGTAAACCCAGTTGTGGCTGTTATTGTACGCCGCCTGAGGGCTGGCCAGGTCACGGGTGGACTCGCCGTAGCGCGGAGCGGGATAGTGATCTACTATCGCCAGGGGATCGTAGATGAGCCGGTAGCCCTGGCGGCGGACCCACAAGGAGGCGTCCGTATCGTTGAGAAGGCACTCGCCGCGCACCATGTTGAGGTCGAAGGCTTTCATCAGGGCCCGCCGGTAGCTCATGTTGGCCCCCTTCAGGTGGTCCACCTCCACCGGCCCGCCGCTGTAGAGCAGGTGGTGATTGCCGATCATGCGCCCCCACCAGGTAATCTTGCCTACGACCCGGACGCGGCGCTCCACTATTGTGTCCCCCAAGTGCACCACATCACGCCCCCCGACGCCGCCGACGGTCTCGTCGGCATAGTGGGAAAGGATTCGCTGCAACCACTGGCGGCGGGGCACGCAATCGTCATCGATGAAACAAATGACATCCCCGCTTGCGGTCTGGCGGCCGATTTCCATCGCGGGGATCTGGCCATACACGTAGGAGATGGCCGGCACCACGGGGTCCGGCAGGCCGCGGGCCGTCCGTGCCTGCCGCCAGCGAGCCAACGCCTGCCGGCTTTCGCTGTCAATATCGCGCAGTACGACCACGATTTCGTCAGGCAGCCGCTGACCTGCCATCACCCCGTCGAGGCACTTGACGAGGTGAGCCGGGCGACGATAGCTGGGTATCACGACGGTGACGGAGAGGTCGGGGCGGGCCTGTTGTTCATCCGTGGCGGGAAGCATAACGACATCCTATCGCTTAGCAGCAGACTTCAGCACCTGCGATAGATAACGACCCGTATGTGAAGCCGCACAGGCGGCAACCTGCTCGGGAGTGCCGGCGGCGACCACGTACCCACCTTCTTCGCCGCCTTCGGGGCCGAGGTCAATAACATAATCTGCACTTTTGATGACGTCCAAATTGTGTTCAATAACAATAACGGTATTGCCGGCATCAACGAGCCGCTGAAGCACCTCCAGCAGCTTTTCAATATCCGCGAAGTGAAGGCCCGTGGTCGGTTCATCGAGTAGATAGATCGTGTCGCCGGTCGCGGTCTTGGCCAGTTCGCGCGCCAACTTGATGCGCTGCGCCTCACCTCCGGACAGCGTGGGGGCGGGCTGGCCCAGCTTGATGTAGTCCAACCCCACATCGCAGAGGGTGCGCAGGATGCGTTCGAGCTTGGGAACGTTCGAGAAATACTCGAGGGCTTCAGCGGCAGTGAGGTCGAGGACCTCGGCGATATTCTTGCCCTTGTAGCGCACCTGGAGGGTCTCGCGGTTGTAGCGCGTGCCCCCGCACTCGCTGCACGGCACGTAGGCGTCGGGCAGCAGGTACATCTGCACGCGGCGTGTGCCGTCGCCTTCGCAAGCCTCGCAGCGGCCGCCGCGCACGTTGAAGCTGAAGCGCCCGGGCTTGTAGCCGCGCATCCGAGCCATCGGCGTCTGGGCAAACAGTTCCCTGATAAGGGCAAATGCCCCCACGTAGGTAGCCGGATTGGACCGTGGGGTGCGGCCGATGGGGCTTTGGTCTATATCAATCACCTTGTCCACGTACTGGAGCCCCTCGATTTTCTTGTGCCGTCCGGGCTTGTCGGGGGACCGGTACAGGTGGCGGCGCAGGGCGCGGGCCAGCACGTCATGCACCAGCGTGCTCTTGCCGGAGCCGGAAACGCCGGTTACGCAGACCATCAGGCCCAAGGGTATCTGCACGTCGATGTTCTTGAGATTGTGGTGCGAGGCACCGTAGATGGACAACACTCGCTCGGTGGGCTTGCGCCGGTAGCGAGGCAGGGGGAGGGTTCGCTTGCCGCTCAGATACTGCCCGGTCAGGGACTTGGGGTTGGCCAGCAGGGAGCGAACATCGCCTGCATGTATTACATGCCCCCCCTGTGTTCCCGCCCCGGGGCCGAATTCGACCACGTAGTCGGCAGCCTTGATGGTGGAAGCGTCATGCTCGATGACGATGACGGTATTGCCCAAGTCACGCAGCTCAAACAGTACCTCAAGCAGCTTGTCATGGTCGCGGGGATGAAGCCCGATGCTCGGTTCATCCAGGATATACAGGACCCCGGCCAGTCCACTGCCGATCTGGGTGGCAAGGCGGATGCGCTGGGCCTCACCACCTGACAGGGTGGGAGCGGGGCGGTCCAGGGTCAGGTAGCTGAGGCCGACCTCCATCATGAAACGCAAGCGCGTGCGAATGGCCTTCAGCAGTTCGTTGGCTATCAGTTGCTGGCTGCCCTGGAATTGGAGGTTGTTAAAGAAGTCACACGCCTGCGCAACCGTCATGGCGGTTATGTCCGCGATGCTGTAATCGCCGATTTTGACGCCCAGGGCCTCGGGCCTGAGGCGTGTGCCTCCACAGGCCGGGCACGGCGCCAGGGCATAGAAGCGCCCCTGGTAGTCGCGCTGCTTGGATGCCTTCTTGCGTTGTTGCCTGCGCCGCGCAGCAGGGACCAGGCCTTCAAACACCTTCTTGTAGGTGAAGCGGCGCCCGGAGCGGGTTTCATAGCTGAATTCAATGTGCTCATCGCCCGATCCCCACAGGATGACATTCTGCGCCTGCGGGGGCAGGTCACGCCAGGGCGTTTCAAGGTCGAAACCGTAATGGCGGGCCAGGCCCTCAAGGGTATGGCGCACCTGTGGAGAAGCCGGGTCGCCGTACCATTCCACGGCACCATCCACGATGGACCTGTCGGGGTCAACTATCAGCAACTCGGGGACTACGTCCTCGCGGACGCCGAGGCCGGCACACTTCGGGCAGGCCCCGTCCGGAGAGTTGAAGGAAAACAGTTGGGGCGTCAGCTCGGGGTAGGAGATGCCGCAGTAAGGACAGGTCAGGCGGGTGGAAAACACCAGGTCGTCCATCCCCGGGGCTGCAGCCACCATGACCTGGTTGCCTTCGGCCAGCGCCGTTTCCACCGATTCGGCAAGCCGCGAGCGGGCCTGCGGCTTGATGACCAGCCGATCGACGACGATCTCAATGCGGTGCAGCCGGTCGGCATCCACCCCGATGGGCTCGCTTAAATCCAGCACTTCGCCGTCCACGCGCACCCGTGCAAAGCCCCGCTGGCGGATGTCGCGGAACAGTTTCCCGTACTCCGCTTTGCCGTTGACCTGCACGGGGGCGAGCACCTGCAGCCTGGTGCCCTCTCCCAGCGCCATCAGTTCCTCAACTATCTGGGTCACGGTCTGGGTTTGAATGGGGCGGCCGCAGCGGTAACAGTGAGGCAGGCCCACCTTGGCGTACAACACCCGCAGGTAGTCATATATCTCGGTGAGGGTGGCAACGGTTGAACGCGGGTTGCCCGACGCCGAGCGCTGGTCAATGGCAATGGCCGGGCAGAGGCCCTCGATGTGGTCAACCGCGGGCCTGGAGAGGTTGCCCAGAAGCTGACGGCTGTAGGCGGACAGTGACTCGACGTAGCGCATCTGGCCCTCGGCGTAGATGGTGTCCAGCGCCAGCGAGGACTTCCCCGAACCACTGACACCGCAAAACACTATCAGCTTGTTACGCGGCAGCTCCAGGCTGATATCCTTGAGATTGTGCTCCTTGGCGCCGTAGATGCGCAGCTTGTCGTCAGCCATATAACAGAAACAAAAGCAAAGGATTATGCTAAAAGCGAAGCTTCAGGGTAGTATACCACGAGTAATTCAGCGTGGTCAATGAAGACACTCGAAGTTGCAGCCACATTGCAAAGGCCGGCATTTACAAGCCGGCGGTCGGGCATATCGAGCTGGGGCTTTCGGAAGACGATC
>JALGVG010000153.1 GCA_029819875.1 Candidatus Zipacnadia bacterium
CAGGGAGCACCTTGCGGTGCGCCGTGCCGATATCGCCGCAGGTCGTCCACCTTCGGTCGGCTTGCTGCCGCAGGCCTGGGACGTCTTCTCCCTGCTGCCCAGTCCGAGGGCATTAGCACAGGTAAAAAGCTTTCGTGATTTCGTGGCGTTGCTGCCCAACGAGCGCAAGGTAAAGAACTTCGAAACCGCGCTGGAGGACGCCTCCGTGCTGACGGACTGGGTCATGCCGCGCGTGCAATACATACTGACACGGACCTTCGGCCTCGGCAACGAGCAAGCCTACCTCGGACGCGAAGGTTGGTTGTACTATCGTTCCGGCATCGAATACGTCACGGGGCCGAGCTTCTTCATGTCCGACGAAGGCCGCCAGGGGATGCAATTCCAGGTGAAGCGTCACGAAGGACGGCAACGGGATTCAGTCAAAGCCCTGGCCGACTTTCGCGACCAACTGGCCCAGCGTAACATCAAGCTGCTCGTGGTGCCGCTCCCCGTCAAGCCGATGGTCGAGCCGGAACACTTTGCCGCCGGTCCCGGTGCGCCTGCTGCCTATCCGGTGCTCAACAACGCCGGTTACGAGAAGTGGCGGCAACTGATGGCCGAACACGGATTGGAGGTCTTCGATCCCTGCAGCCTGATTGCGCAGCGCAAGCATGCCACGGGCCAGTCGCAGTTTCTCAAGACCGACACCCACTGGCGGCCGGAGACCATGCAGGCTGTTGCCAACGCAGTCGCCAGGCATATCCGCAGTGAGGGCTTGCTTCCCCAGGCGCCACCGGTTCGCTATGTCCAGCGCCAGCGACAGGTCACGCACCTGGGCGACATCGCCGAGATGATAAAGCTGCCCCCAGGGGTACAACTTTTCCAGCCCGAGACTGTGAAGATTAAGCAGGTCTTCCAGCCCGACGGCCGGCCTTGGCGTCCGGACCCACAGTCAGACGTGCTGCTACTGGGCGACAGTTTCAGCAACATATACTCGCTTGGCGGCATGGGGTGGGGTAGCGGGGCGGGTTTTGCCGAGCACCTGTCGCTCGCCCTCGGCCGCCCGCTGGATAAGCTGGTCATCAACGCCGGCGGTGCCTACACCACTCGCCAGGCTCTGGCCCGGGAACTGGCCCGAGGGACCAACCGCCTCGCCGGCAAGCGGCTTGTGATATACGAATTTGCAATGCGTGAGCTGGCCGAAGGCGACTGGAAGCTCATCAGGCTGCCTTGGCTTGGGGTAGCCGAAAGTGTAGACTGAAAACAACCTGCCAGGAGGTGGAGAATGTGAGATCCATGACTTTGCTTGTCGGTTTCATCATTATCACCGCCCTAATCGCAGGGTGCGGCCAACGGCAAGCCGAGAGATCCGGCGCACCTACGACCTCACCACGGGCGGCACTGAAGCAACTCCCACAGCCGCCCAAGCCGGCCCCCAGCGCCCAAGCGGCACCTGCAGAGCCACAGCCTCAGCAACCTGAAGCGGGCAAGGCCCAAATGCAGGAGACAAAACCGCAACAGGCCGAGCCGCAGCCGCAACCTGCCAAACCGACCGCTGAGCCCCCTGCCAAGCCGGCTGCCAAGCCTGCTGCTACGGCTCAGCCGGCGGCAGAGAAGCCCGGCAGCGAACCCGCCCCCGAAGCTACAGGCCTGGTTGTGCAGGGCACGGTGGCCGCTGTCGCGCAAACACCGGCGCCTGGGTCTGTCCCTTACAAGGACTGCTTGATCGGAGTGTGGCTGAAGAATGCCAAGCCGCTTTCAGGCGAATTGGAAGGCGATGAAGTGCTGGTCTTCGTCTGGGGGCTTAAGGACAACAAGCGCACCACAGCCGCAGACTGGCAGCCCGGCACAGAGGTCACGCTGCGCTTGACACCCTGGGCTGAAGCCGAGTCCGAATACGGGGGCTACAACCGGGTCGAACTGGACGATGAGGCCACCTGGACCTTACCAACCTACTTCGGGAGGCTGTAAGATGCGGCTCTTGGTACTTGGGCTGATATTGACACTGATTGCGATGTCCTTGGCAACCATGGCCGCCCCGCCGGCCTGCGTCACAGCCTGGCTCAACCAGGTAAAGACCATTGTCGAAGCTGCCGAGGCTGCCGGACGCCACGTCGTCGCCGGCACCGACGGCTGGTTGTTCTTCACTGCTGAGCTGCGCCACATAACCGCAGGGCGCTTCTGGGGACCCGATGCCGTCGCGGCAAGCAGGGCCAAGCCGGAGTATGCCGATCCGCTGCCGGCAATCCTCGACTTTGACGCCCAGTGCAAGAAGGCGGGTGTAGAGCTGCTGTTTGTGCCGATACCGGAGAAGGCCGCCCTCTATCCGGAAAAGGTTGCCCAACCTGCACCGCGGCCGGAGGCTGAAGGCGATCAGGAGAACAACAAACCGGCCCTTCCACCCCGTGTCGACATCTGGGACGCCGAGTTTCTTCAACTGCTCAAGGCCAAGGGCGTACATGTGCTCGACCTTGTGCCTGAGCTGCAAAAATGGCAGCGGCTTCACCCTGACCAGAGATTGTGGTGCAAGCAGGACACTCACTGGTCCAGCCAGGGCTGCGCCGCGGTCGCGGAAATCATCGCCCGGGCACTCAAGGGGCGTCCGTGGTTGCGCAGCGTGCCGAAACACACCTACCACCTTCAAAGATCGGAACTGGAGCTGTTCGGCGACTTGCACGCTCTTGCAGGCGATGAGGAGCTGCCCAAGGAGCGAATAACGCTTCTCACCGTCCTGGACGCAAATAACAAGCCCCCCGCCGACTGGCGGCAGTCGCCGGTATTGTTACTTGGGGATAGTCACTGCCTCATCTTCCACAGCGGAGGAGACATGCAGGCCCGCGGTGCAGGACTGGCTGACCACCTGGCACTGAAGCTCGGCTTCCCGGTTGACGTGGTAGGGGTGCGTGGCTCGGGTGCCACCCCCTGCCGCATCAACCTGCTGCGCCGCGGCGACAGCTTGGCGGGCAAGAAGCTGGTAATCTGGTGCCTGAGTGCGCGCGAGTATACGCAGGGACAGGGCTGGCGCAAGGTGCCCGTCGTGAAATAGCCTTTCTCTCGCGTACCGCCGACGCAGCGAATTGGCAACCACTCACCCCGGCCACCGAGCGAGCCGTGCCTCCACCTCGCTGCGAGTGGGCATCGCGTCCATTGCGCCCTCGCGGGTTGTAGAAAGCCCTGCAGCGGTGACGGCGAAGCGCAAGGCCGACTCCAGTGCTTGACCCTCTGCCAGGGCGACCGCTAATGCACCGGAAAAACAGTCGCCAGCCCCAACGGTGTCGACCGGTTCAACCGGCAAGGCCGGCACGCTTGCTTCTGCATTGGCAGTGAAGGCGCAGGCCCCGGCTGCTCCCGCAGTCACAACAACCAGCTCCGGCCCTCTCTCAAGCCCCTGCCGCGCAGCGCCCGGCAGGCTCGTCGTCCCTGCCAGGGTCATCAACTCGCCCTGGTTGGGGGTAAAAACATCCACCCGTGCCAGCAACTTATCAGGCAGCCCACTCTTCGGCATGGGCGCAGGGTTGAGCAGTACCTTGCAGCCCTTGGCCCTGGCCAACTCTACGGCGGCCACAACAGTTTCCAATGGTATTTCAAGTTGAACAAGCACGACCTGGGCAGCTTCAAAGGCGGCCTCAGCCTGCTGAACATGCTCCGGTCGCAGGGCTAGGTTTGCCCCCGGCGCGACTGCAATCAGGTTCTCTCCGCCCTCGCCGATCATGATGAAGGCGACCCCGTTGGGTGCCTCAGCGGTGTGGATGGCATGAGCAAGGCCGACCCCCTCGGCCTGCAGTCGCTGCGCGCAAGCCCGGCCGATGTCGTCATCGCCAAGGGCCGTGACAAAGGACACCTCGGCCCCCAGGCGCACCGCGGCAACCGCCTGGTTTGCCCCCTTGCCACCCATCACCATCCTGAAACGGCCGCCCAGCACTGTCTCACCAGGTGCAGGCAAGTGCGGCAGGGCGATGACCATGTCCATGTTGGATGAGCCTACAACCAATACCCGCGGTTTCACGCAATTCCCTCCCAACTGGTCCGTTGCGTGTCAGCGGCCCACAGGTTCCCTAGCGACATGCGCCAATTCGCCGCCCGGGCCACCATCCCTGCCCGGCTGGCACTCAGACAACCGCCCGTGCCGCGCTGGTACATGCAGCCGGCCTTTGCGAGGTAGTGGCTGCCAAGTATTGCGGGGCGCCGAACCGTCCACAAGCACGGCTATGTTTGTTTCGAAGGTCATGGCCGCGGGCTTGGTGAATGACAGCGGCGCACAAGCAACGGTTGCCCACCTTGCGGTGGCCGTCTTTGCGCCGCGCGCACAGGAGAGGCTGCCTGAAATCGAGAATATAGCGGGTAACGAAGTGCCGCGTCGGCGATTAGATGGTCATCAACTGCGGTGCGAGGAAAGCATGAAGTCGGCACCGGCGCATAATTCGTTGGCCCGTCGCCTGTGGAAGGAACTATTGGAGCTGGTCTATCCGCCACACTGTGCGGTATGTGATCAGCTCAGCCAGCAGGTCATCTGCCCGAGCTGCCGTGAACAGTTTGAGTTCATTGTTCCCCCCTACTGTCCCGTCTGCGGGCAGACGGCCCCGCCGGGCCTGCCCGAGGGGCAGCCCTGCGGCAAGTGCCGCTCATCCACCTGGGCACTTGATGGGGCGCGAGCGGTAGGACCTCATCGAAGCACATTGCGCGAGGCGGTATTGGTGCTGAAATTCCGCGGCAGGCGGCAGTTGCTGGACCCCATAGCCGAGCTGTTGGCCCAGCGCCTCTTCGAGGAAGCGAGAATGCCCCATCCCCTGCCGTTCGACCGGCTCGATGCCATTGTGCCGGTAGTGCTGCACCCTGCACGCAGGCGGTGGCGGGGTTTTGACCAGGCAGTGCTCATCTGCCGCCGTCTTGAGCAGTTGACAGGCATTCGCTGCCATGAGACCGCCCTTGTCCGGGTACGCAATACCAAGCCACAGATCGGCCTGACGCCGGCCCAGAGGCGAAGCAACATGGCTCGTGCGTTCCAGGCACGCCACGATGCTTTGCTGCGCGGCGGCAGGTTTCTGCTCGTGGACGACGTGTACACGACCGGTGCAACCTTGGAAGCAGCCGCCCATGCCCTCAAGAAGGCGGGGGCGGACAAGGTGTATGCCCTTACCGTCACGCACGCCGTACCGCTGTGGGATGTCACGCCGCCGCTTCTGGGCGACGAACAGGACGCTGAATTCCTGTAACCCCGTTCCCCGGCCCCTCTGCTTCCTCGCTGATGCGGGCAGGCAGATGCTTCTTGCCGCCGTCAGTGACTAGCTGTCTTCAGGCACCAGTTTCAGCGCGTTGCCGGCATAGATCTTGTCCAACACCTCGGACGGCAAGCCCAGGGAGTTCAGCAGCTCTTGGTGGGCGTTATCGAAGTTATCCCTGCCGTACAGCACACGGTCAGAGAACTCCAGCAAGAAGTCCACGGCAAACTCGGGGTCCCGCTGCATCGCCCGGCATCCGGAGCCGGCCGACAAGTCGCAGTACAGGTTGGGATACTGCCGCATCATTTCCACGAGCTTGCCGCCGGGGACGACCGGACCGTCAGGGTAGGCCACCTTATCGAACTGGCCATCGTTGGAGATGTGCGCCCAAAAGCCCGGGCCGTGCCCCAGGAATATCGTTTCGGGGCATGCCCGTATTGCGCGCTCGAAGGCCTCGATGCCTCCGCCATACCAGTAGTTGGGCCGCGGGTACTTGCGGCCGGTGTCAAACTCGTAGTCAATATGGACGAGTACGGGCAACCCGTGCTCCCCGCAAAACCTGTACATTCGCAGGGCATCCCAGTTATCCAGCATCATCCGCACCTTCAGTTCCCCGTACACCCGCACCCCGTATATCTCGATGGCTGCCTGCAGCCGATCGATGGCGTCAGGCCGCCGCGGGTCGGGCGCATAACCCAGGACAAACTTGTCGGGCGCTTTTTCCTTGTATACCAGGCACCTGGAGAATGGTATCGGCCCCGGGCTTCCGACAACGGGAACACAATAGTTATACGTGGGATCAGATTCGTGTTCCGGGCATTCCCACGAAAGTATCCACGTCTTGTCAATGCC
>JALGVG010000154.1 GCA_029819875.1 Candidatus Zipacnadia bacterium
AAAGATACGTTGACCATACCACCGCCTTGGGACGAAGGCAACTATCGGGTAGGGGCAAGCACCGCCAGCAAGCTGTGAGTGCACGGCGAGCCCGCACTTAGCAACGCTAACCCCGCAGCCCCAGCCAGGTGGCTGGACACATCTTTCTGCTCATCGCACCGTTACCGGTTGCGACGAAGTTGCAGGCATCCTTGCAGCAGGCAGTTCGGCCTTCCGCCTTGACCGTGACTTGACCCCTACCCCCAATGTTGTTTCCTTAGCCTACCAGACCGACGGCGTGCCCGTGTTCCAGTCCAGCTCCATCAACGACCTGCCGCTGCGCCACTTGGCGTGGCCGTCCATGAACGCCACGTTGGAACCGCCGTTGTGCACATCGTGATGCACGTAGCCAGAAATCGGGTTGTTATACGCTGCCAAATAGGTGTTCGACTCCAGCCAGGTCGGGGTCTCAGACGGACGTGTAAATTCGGCTAGCGAGCGGGAGATAGTGTTATGCCCTCCCGGCTTGCTCGGGTCGTGGTATATTCCCCAGTTCGGCTGGTAGTTCCGCGGAAAGTAACTGCAACACATCGTCTCCGATTCCCCAAGTGACGGGCACAGAACGATCTGTCTGTTGCCAACATACGGGTAGATGAACTGGATGTGTATCAACCTGTTCACACCGTCCATGCACGCCGACTCCGGTACGAATGATGGAACCGGAAGCCACATCGGCATCAGGCGTTCATCGTAATCCTGAGCGTACATCAACGTGGCCAGTGCCAACTGCTTCATATTACTCAGGCAGGCTGTCTGGCGGGCCTTCTCCCGCGCCTTGGCGAAGACCGGGAAGAGGATTGCTGCTAGGATGGCAATGATCGCTATCACCACCAGCAACTCAATCAATGTGAAACCTTTACCTTTGTGCATCCCAATGACCTCCTGAGTCAGTTTGTTGGGTCATACGGTTGAGTACGTGAGGCAGCATCATCATATACCTCTGGTAGGTAGAGAGTCAATGACCTTTTCCTTCCTTGTGGCGACAGGTGCCCGCCTACGGCAGAGGGGGTAGTATCTCCGACATCCCGCCCATGTAGGGCCGCAGAGCATCCGGGACAACGACACTGCCGTTTTCTTGCTGGTAGTTCTCGATGATCGCCGCCATCGTCCGCCCGCATGCCAGCCCCGAGCCGTTCATGGTGTGCACGAATTGCGGCTTGTCCTCCGGGTGCATGCGGAACCGCGTGTTGCAGCGCCGCGCCTGGAATTCACCGTACTGGCTGCAGGAGCTGACCTCCACCCACTTGCCCATCCCCGGAAAGTGCACCTCCAAATCGAAGGTCTGGCACGATGCGAAGGTCAAGTCCCCCGTGCACAGCATCACCCGCCGGTAGGGCAGTTCCAGCATCTCCAGGATCGCCTCCGCGTCCCGAATCAACTTCTCCAGCTCCTCGTCGGCCTGGTCAGGACGCGTGAACTTCATCAGCTCCACCTTGTGGAACTGGTGCAGCCGGATGATGCCGCGGCTCTCGCGGCCCGCCGCCCCGGCCTCGCTGCGGAAACAGGCCGTGTACGCCGTGTAACACAGCGGCAACTCCTCCCCGTCCAGTATCTCGTCCTGGTGCAGGTTCGTCAGCGGCACCTCCGCCGTCGGCACCAGGTACAGCCCCTCGCGCGTCTTGAACAGGTCCTCCTCGAACTTGGGCAAGTTCGCCGTCCCGATCAGCGACCGCTCGTTGGCCAGAAACGGCGGCAGCACCTCCGTGTAGCCGTGCTTGCGCGTGTGAGTGTCCAGCATCAGGTTGATCAGCGCCCGCTCCAGCGCCGCGCCCGCCCCCATGTCCGTTACAAACCGCGCCCCGGCTATCTTCACCGCCGACTCGAACTCCAGGATGCCCAGTGCCGGGCCGATCTCCCAGTGCGGCCGCGGCTCAAAGTCAAAGCTGCGCGGCTCCCCCTGCTGGCCCACCACCACGTTGTCCTCCTCGTCCACCCCCACCGGCACCTCCGGCTTGGGAATGTTGGGCAGCTCCAGCATCCGCCGCTCCAACAGCGCCTCCACCTCCTCCAGCTCCTCCTCCATCTGCCGGATCCGGCGGTTCACCTCCACCACCTCCGCCTTCAGCGGCTCCGCGTCACCGCCGGCCTTGATGGTCGCCCCGATCTGCTTGCTCAGCTCGTTGCGCTTGGCCCGCAGCTCCTCCACCGCCAGTAGCTGGCGGCGCCTGGCCTCCAGCCGTATCAGCTCGTCGAGGTCGAACTCCATGCCGCGCTTGTCCAGCGCCTCGCGAATCACCTCGGGCTGCTCGCGAATCAGTCTTCTGTCTATCATTTCATCATGTACCTCTCGGTATCTGTATCCTCCGTCACTATCGCGCCCCGTTCAATGCAACACCGCCGTCGCCCCGTAAGTTGCAAAGGCCGCGTACACCACCAGCCCGTATCCGACTACCAGCACACCGCCCTGCCATCGCGCGAGCCTGCGGCGGGCCACGAATATCGTCGCTATCGCCGCCATGATCGTCATCACCGCAAACGACATGTTCAGCGTCGTGCCGGCCCGGTGTGACAACTCCTCGGGCAGAAACAGCAACCCGCTCACCTTCGGCATTCCGTGGGCAAGATAGCCGATGAACGGCAGCAGTGCCATCAGTAAGCTGTTGTGGTTGACGGCCGAACCGATGAAATTGCACACCGAGATCTCCGCCAGCCTTCCATCCCGCAGCACCGTCACGTAGGCCGTCAATTTTTCGGGCATCTCTGATGCGATCGGCCCCAGCACCAGGGCAATGACCGGCGCCGGGATATTCAGCAGCTTCGCCACTCCGATCATCGAATCGACGAACGGGTCCGACAGCACCACCACTGCCAGCCCCGCAATGCCCATCGCCAGCCAGTGCTTCCAGCCCGGCCCTGCCGCCTTCTCCCCGTTTGCCGCACGCTCGGCCTGGAACTTGCGGACCCCTTGCCAGTGCTTGATGACGTATGCCGCAAAGAGCGCCGTCAAGATAAATCCATCAAGCACCGTCAGCCCGTTGCCGTGCCATGCCAGCGCAAAGGCCACCCCCGCCGTCAGCATCAGGTAGATGGCGTCCACCTCGGTGGCAGGCGTAAGCTCCACCTGCGCCACCCGCCGCTTGCTCAACTTGCTGGTGGAAAACAGGATCACCAGCCCCAGCCCCAGCGACATCAGCATGCTGCATGCCCCGATGGCGGACCCGATGGCTACATGATATTTGTCCTTGAGGCATGCGAAAAATACGAACATGTACTCAGGCAGGGTAGTGACCAATGCCAGCAGGATACTGCCCACAAAATTCGCACCGTAACATTCTGCCAGTTTCTCCGCACCCCAGCTCAACCCCCATGCCGCCAGTGATATCGCCAACAGCAGCACAATGAATTCCACGAAAGCCAACAACGGCACCTCACTTTGTTGCTTGCCGCCATCTTCTTGCTATCCCTTGATGACTGCCAACGGCCGCAGGCGCACCACCTTGCGCGAAATTTCCGCCCCGTGGCAGACCTGCACCACGCGGTCTACGTCCTTGTACGCCTCCGGCATCTCCTCGGCCACCGTCTTGACCCCGGCTGCGTGGACGTAGATGCCCTGCTGGCGCAGCTCCTCGATGACCTGCTGGCCGCGCTTGCGCTTCAGCGCCGCCGCCCGCGAAAGCTGCCGCCCCGCGCCGTGGCAGGTGCTGCCCCACGTCTCCCTCATCGCCTGCTCCGTGCCCACCAGTATCCATGAAGCGGTCCCCATGTCCCCGGGCACGATGACCGGCTGGCCGATCTCCCGATACCGGGCCGGCAGCTCCGCCTGCCCGGGCCCGAACGCCCGCGTCGCTCCCTTGCGATGGATGCACAACTCCCGCACCTGCCCGTCAACCTCGTGCTTCTCGAACTTGGCGATATTGTGCGCCACGTCCCACACCAGCTCCAGGCCCAGCTTGTCGCTGCCCACGCCGAACACCCGCTCGAACGCCTGGCGCGTGCGATGCGTTATCGCCTGCCGATTCGCCCACGCATAGTTGGCCGCGCACGCCATGTGCCCGTAGTACCGCCGCCCCTCCGGCGACTTTATCGGTGCGCATGCAAGCTGCCGGTCGGGAAGTTCTATCCCGTACTTGTTCACCGCCTGCTGCATGACCTCGATGGCGTCATCACATACCTGGTGCCCGAACCCCCGGCTGCCGCAGTGAATCATCACCGTGATCTGTCCGCGCTCGGTCAGCCCCATGACCGCCGCCACGCCGGCATTGACGATCTCGTCCACAACCTGCAGCTCCAGGAAGTGGTTCCCGCTGCCCAGCGTGCCCAGCTGCGGCACTCCCCGGCTGCGTGCCCGCGCGCTCAGCCCCGCCGGATCCGCTCCCGGCAGGCACCCGCCGGCCTCGGTCGCCTCCAGGTCATCCTGCGTCCCATACCCGCGCCCCACCGCCCAGCGCGCCCCCTTCACCAGCACCTCGTCAAGCTCCCGGTCGCTCATCGCTATGTCGCTCTTGCCGCCCACCCCGGCCGGCACGTGCGCGAATATCTCGTCGGCCAGCTCCTTCAGCCGCGGCCGCAGCTCCTCCTCCGTGAGGTTGGTACGCAGCAGCCGCACACCGCAGTTTATGTCATAGCCCACACCCCCGGGCGATATCACCCCCTCGTCGACGTCGAACGCCGCCACCCCCCCAATCGGAAAGCCATACCCGTAGTGGCAATCCGGCATCGCCAGCGACGACCCCACGATGCCCGGCATGCATGCGACGTTGGCAATCTGCCACAGCGCCGCGTCGTCCTTGAGCGCCTCAAACAGCTTCTCGTCGGCATACAGGATCCCGTCAGTGAGCATCTTGCGGCTCGCATCCCGCGGCAAGCGCCACTTGTACTCGCTTATCCTCTCAATAGGCCCCTCGTACTGCTTGGCCATCTTCGTCACCTCCCGCCCTTCTTGTATCTCGACCTGCGTGCCGGCTGTAGGTCGTACACCTTCTCGTCCGAACCTTGAGCTGGTTGCCGCCCCGGGTTGCAGTACACGCACAGTTCCTCCTCCGGCTCCACCAGGCGCCCGCACAGTGCGCACGGATGCCAACCGTGCGCCAGTTGCCAACTGTGCATCTTGTAGGCCCTGCACAACACCTCCCGAAACCTCGGCCGCAACTTCTCGTCCTTCACCCCTGCCGCAATCCGCTCGATAGCCGCCTGCTGGGCAGGCGACAACGGCCACTTGCTTATCTCCTGCTCGCATACCTGTGCGCCGCCGTCTTGTTCCTGGACCGCAGGCCCGCTCGTCCACCCCCCGCTCGTCGCCCGCAAATCCCGCACGATCCGCGCCCCCAGCTTGGCATTGAGCCTGCTTATCACCTCCGGAGCATCAAGCTGCAACTGCTGTGCCCGGGGCGCTGAATCGCAGTGCACGGTCACCACCCCGCCCTCTACCCGCATTACCGCCGTGTGCTTGGCATACCACTCTCCCACCACTTCCGGCCATATCAATGCCACCAGCGCCTCGTGGGCTTTGACCAGCAAGCCGCTGCGCGCCAGCAAATCCTCCAACGCCTCGCCCAGTTGCACCGTCCGCCCATCGTCGCTTTTCTCGTTGCTCATGTGCCCGCTCGCCATGCTCTCTCACTTGCCTGCCCGGCGGTCTCAAAGCGCTGTGCGCCTTGAGTGGCCGCCATGTCCGCAAAAGCAGCCCTATCTTACCAGATTATTATCTCCAGCAACAAGAAGCCTCCTGGCAGGCAACATGCAGCCCACCTCCCAGAGGTGGGCCTTGTAACGCTGCCCTCACCATCCCCTGCGCTCTGCCGCTGCCCTTTGCTGCTTGAGCTTCTCGTGATGGATAATGCCGCTCGTAGCCAAGGCCGGTACCCGGGCAACTACTGATGAGCCGGTCTGGCTTGCCTACATGATCTGCATCGGCATCACTACGTAGATGTAATCGTCGCGCCCATCGGGCACGATTATCCCCGGATTAAGCGGCCCGCTAAGC
>JALGVG010000155.1 GCA_029819875.1 Candidatus Zipacnadia bacterium
TGCTTACCCGCAACTGCCAGGCTGCCGGCGCGGTTATGATCTCATCCTCCCACAACCCGCCGTCCTCTAACGGTATCAAGCTGGTTGATTGCCAGGGAGACAAGCTCCCCGACGAAGCCGAACAACAGATAGAAAACCTTGTCTTTGCCGATGAAAACCTTGCTCCTCATCCGACGGGAGAGAAAATCGGCACCATAAGCCGCCGCTCCCGCTGCGGGGAGCGCTACCTCGATCTGCTGTTTGCCGATCTGGGCGCGGAGTTTTCACTGCAAGGGCTCAAAGTGGTGATGGACTGTGCGTGGGGAGCGGCCTTCGAAGTGGGACCCCATGCATTTACCCGCGCCGGAGCCTGCGCCATGCCGATCAATGCCCAACCGCAGGGTGCGCGTATCAACGTGGATTGCGGCGCCCTCTATCCGCAGGGCCTTGCCGAAGAAGTCGTCTCCCGCGGCGCTGACCTCGGCGTCGCCTTTGACGGCGACGGGGACCGTGTCATCCTCGTGGACCATGCCGGAACCGTCCGCAACGGCGATTACATCAAGTTCGTGCTGGCCGAAGACATGCAATCCCGGGGGGTGCTTGAGCCTGCCGTGGTTGTGGGCACGGTGATGAGCAACCTGGGGTTGGAACTCGCACTCAGGGATCTGGGCATCGAGCTGGTGCGCGCCCCGGTCGGCGACCGCTACGTCAAGCAGCAGATGCGCGCCCACCAAGCCCTGCTCGGCGGCGAACAGTCCGGGCACATTGTGTTTTCCCAAACCGGTATCGGCGACGGCATATATACCGCGCTGCGGGTATGTGACGTCATGGTCCGCCGCGGCCGCTCGCTCGCCGAGTTGTGTGCCCCCTTGCACCCGGTTCCGCAGATGCTCATCAACGTCCCGGTCAAGGACAAGTACGCCTGGGAACGCAGCGAGAAGCTGGCCGCTGCCGTGCGCCGGTGGCGTGACAGGCTTGCAGGCGAAGGTCGCATACTGATACGACCGTCGGGAACCGAACCGCTTGTGCGCGTGATGGTTGAGGCCTTGGACGAAAACCTCGCCCTGCAGGCCGCCGAATCTCTCGCCGAACTTATCGCCGATCAATTCGGCTACGGGGAATTGTTCTCGGAGGAAGAAAACTCCTGACCGCCGGGCCCTGGCCGCTCGTCCGGCACATGCTCCGGTCGCAACGAGGCGTGTTCATTTGTCCGGCTTCGGTGTTCGATTGCTTGCCTGCCCCTGCACTTCGTGATACAATCTTACAGCGTCAGGGGCACGTTATAGATTGCGACTTGAAGAGGTGCTTGCGTGCAGCCTAGACGGCGCAGTGATAGTAACCGGACGGCGCTTATCCAGTTCTGGATCCTGGTCGGCGTGATTTGCGCCGTGGCAGGAGCGGTATCATACCAGGCGGGCCGCTACTGGGTCAGCAACTTGATAAGCGACGTCAAGGTGGACACCAGGCGGATCAAGCTGCCCACCGCCAACGAGACCGGCTCAGGCCCAGGAACGGGATCGTTTGCTCGCCGTGCGCCCAGCTCCGCGCAGGTAGTTGTTGAAGAGCGCGAGCCGACCGACGTGGAAAAGCGCGAGATAACGGTGCAGGTCCTTGAGCGCCAGGCGGAGTCCGCCGAGCCCCAGGACGGCGCCCAGCTCAACCGGCAGCGCTTCGGTGAACCCCGTCAGGCCTCGGCCAACGCCCCTCGAGCCTCTGCCAGCCGCCAGGACGAGGGCAAGAAATGGGTGGTTGTGGCCGGTTCCTTCTTGCAACAGTCCAACGCCGACCGCCTGGCGGACGAACTGGTCGGCAAGGGCTATCATCCCTTCATCACCGAGTTTGAGAAGGACGGCCTTACTTACCGGCGGGTCAACGTCGCTGCCTTCGCAAACCGTGATGATGCCGACGAGTTAGTCAACCAGTTGAAAGAGCTCGGTATCAGCGCCCGCGTAGTCCAGCAATAACTGCACGCCGACACGCGGCCCGGCGCTGAGTCGTGCGCGAGAAGAGTTATGATTAGCACCGGAGAATGGGTTGGATTTGGGGTCGCCGTCACTGCGGCTATGGTATTGGTCACGGCGATGCTGGTTGCACGTGCCACTGCCGGCGGTTGCCATCCTGCTGTAATGCGCCGCCGCCTTTTGACTATCTGGGGCTGCGTCTTGGGGGCCGTGGCAACCGGAGTAGCCGCCCGCACATTCATCGGCGGGTACGCGGTGGACTTTGACATCCGTAACGTACATTTCGTCATCAGTACCTCGCGGCTGTGGGTGGCCCTTGCGGCCGTCGTGGTCATCGGCGGACTGATGGCCGTGGCGGTGTGGCAGGTGCGGCTCCTCACGCTTGGGCCTCTTTGCCAACCCGGCAGCCATAATTCTGAACATGATTAGCATTGCCATTACGCTGTGGAGCATCGTCGCAATAGGCCTGTTATTGGGCGCTTATGCGTATTTGATAGAGCCGCGCAAGCTCCAGGTGACACGCAAAACAGTCACCATCCCGCATCTGCCTGCGCCCCTTGAAGGGTTTACTATCGCGCATCTGTCCGACCTTCATTGCCGCCCCGGCTCTGTCAACGATATCGTGGCGCGCCGCGCCGTCCAACTGGCAGCCGAAAGTGATGCCGACATTATTGTGATAACCGGAGACCTCGCGCACGGTGGCGACAATCTGCCCGAGGCGATTGAGGTGTTGCGCCCGCTGCAGCATCGCGACAATGTCTTCGTGGTACTGGGAAATCACGACATCAACTGGACCCACGAAAACCTCATCAGCCGCGCAGAAGAGATCCATTCCAACTGGCTGCAATGGGTCCAGGCGCTCGATGATCTGGGGGTGACGCTGCTGGAAAACGAGTGCCGCGTCTTGGAGGTCAACGGGTGCAAGGTAGCCATAGCCGGTATCGGTGATACTTGCAGCGGCCGCCAGGATTTCGCCACCGCCTTGGACGGCGTCGGCGAGGTGGACCTGCGCTTGTTGCTCAACCACAGCCCTGATGTGCTCGACTTTCCGGAAGTTGACTGGGCGGACCTGGTGCTGTGCGGGCACACTCACGGCGGGCAGTGGCGGCTACCGGGTATCGGGACCCTGTGGGCGCCGGTGTGGCGTGATTTCCGGCGTTCCGCGGGCTTGCTGCGTTGTGGCCGCACCCAATGCTACGTCAGCCGCGGGGTGGGATCAGCCGTCGAGATTCGCATCAATTGCCCCCCCGAGTTGGCACTGCTGACCCTCAAGCGGGGGCCTGCCGGCGGCCGGCCGTGTCGCCGCTACCCTCGGCCTGCCGCCGGTGCGTAACCAGGCCCGCCGGCATGATCAGCGTGATGGCGACCCGCCCTGCGGACAAGCACTGACCGTCCCGCAGGCAAGCAGGTCCGGTGCGAAAGCACGGACGTGTAACTGGCAACGGAGAAATATATCGCATAACTGGAGCGATGCCATTGGGTATCATTGACCGCATAAAACAGCGTTTCAGGCGCCCCGTGCCGCTGCTGACCCGCCAGCAGGCCTTGCAGGCCATCCCCATACGCAACCCCGCCCTGCAATGGCAGGAAAACGATGACGGCGTCGCCGTGATCGTCCTGCCGCGCCGCAAGGACACGACTGGCAAGATACTCGCCTGGGCCTTCTCCGTCCCCGAATCCCGTCCCGTGGTACTCGACGAGGTCGGCACCTTCGTTTGGAAACTGTGCGACGGCCGTCACAGCATGGCCGAGATAGTCTCGCTGCTGAGCAAGGAGTACAAGCTTAACAAGCGCGAGGTGGAACTGTCGCTGAACGAGTTCTTCAAGATGCTCAGCAAGCGAGGCATGTTGATGGTGGCCGTCCCCAATGAAGTCCTCGAGCAACTGGACGCCAAGACCCGCAAGGCACTGGGAATCAAGGAGCAGCCACCTGCCGCTACAAATGAAAACCCCACCACCCAAGGCGGTGGGGGCGAGTCAGCCGACCAGTCGGGTTAGACAATGCACGTTGGCATTGCCCGCCCCTCGTCGCCGGTTATGTCTCGCTGGCTAACGCAGCCAGTCGCTTGGCCAGTCGCGACTTCTGCCGAGCCGCCTTTTTCTTGTGGATAACCCCGCGCTTGGCAGCCTTATCAAGCGCCTTGAAGGCTGCGGCAAGCGCCTCCTTGGCCGTAGCCACGTCACCTACCTGTACGGCGTCCAGAGTGCGACGTATACTTGCCTTGATGGCCTTCTTGCGCGCCAAATTACGAGCGCGGCGACGTAGTGATTGCCTGAGCCGCTTTTTCATAGATTTTGTCTGTGGCATCCACGTACTCTCCTTGCAACAGGCACTAGCACCATGCAGCCGCTGCCGATCGCAGCGGCCTTGTCTTCACATCAATTATAGTATACCATACGCCACACAACACTGCAAGACTGGCAGCATGTAACTCGCCGTCGCCGCGCTGCTTTCCGTGTTCATGAACCCATGAGGGCTTCGTTGTGATGACCGGCCGACAACCTCCCGCAAAACCGCGTGCAATGACGCTGCATTCGGCTGCCGCGTTGATGGTGATTGCAACCCTCGCAAGCCGCCTCACCGGCATGGTGCGGATGATGGTGCTCGCCTACTACTTCGGTACCTCCGGCCAGATCAGCGCCTTCTACCAGGCCCTTGCTATCCCCGACTTGGTGTATTTTCTCATAGCCGGCGGCGCACTCAGAACCGGGTTTGTACCCGTGCTGTCCGAATACCTCGTCAAGGGAGAGAAAGAAAAAGTCTGGCGGACATTCAGCGTCTTGTTCTGGTTGCTGGTGATGGTCGGCGGAGCAGTGGTCACAACCGGCATGGTCTTGGCCCCTTGGTTGGCCTTGCTGGTGACACCGGGCTGGGCGAAGGACCACCCCGAGCTTGTTTTCCAGTGCGGGCAACTGATGAGAATATTGTTCCCCGCCCAGCTTTTCTTCCTGCTCGGCGGCGGCTTGTTTGCCGGCGCACTTAATGCCCACAAGCACTTCCTGTGGCCGGGCGTCGCTCCCGTCATTTACAACCTGTTCATCATTACCGGCGCCGCACTGGCCCCGTTGCTCTTTGGCCTGCACACCGTCGCCTACGCTGTTGTGCTGGGAGCCTTCGTGGGCAATTTCGCCCTCCAAGTCCCACCCCTGCTGGCACGAGGTGCGCGGCTGAAGCTGACGCTGGATGTCCACGATGAGGGCGTCCGAAGGGTGCTCAAGCTCGCGGCTCCCGTCATCTTGGGCCTGGCGGTGGCCGAGATCAACTGGATGATAATCAAGATACTGGCCTCTTATGCCGGAGAACATGGCCCGGCCATCCTCGAGTACGCCAACCGCCTCTGGAAGCTGCCCTCGGGCGTGTTCGCCGCCGGCATTGCCATCGCCCTGCTGCCCAGCCTTTCCGAGGATTATGCGTTGGGCGACGACGCCAGGTATACGCGCGACTTTTCCTTCGGCCTGCGCAACACGCTGTTCCTGATGCTGCCGGCTACCATTGCCATCGGCGTGCTGCGAGTGCCCATTGTGCGGCTGCTGTTTGAACACGGCGACTTCCTGGCCCAGGACACCTCCCAGGTGGCGGACGTGTTGCTGTGGCTGACACCTGCTATGCTCGCCCTGGGTGTCGTGTACATCGGGGCGCGGGCTTTCTACGCGCGCCACGACACCGTTACCCCTGTCGCCGTGGGCCTGCTCTCCATCGCGGTCTGTGCCACTGTGGGTTGGCTGTTGGTTGCACCCTTGAAGCTGGTGGGGCTGGCCATCGCTACCTCGGCCGGCGGTGCGCTGAACGCGACATTGCTCCTGTTGCTGCTCAAACGCAGGGTGAAATACCTCGACGGCATGCGCATTGTCGAAAGTTTCCTGCGGCTTATGCCTGCCGTGCTTGCCATGGGCCTGGCCATGTGGGCGGGCTTCCAAGCCGTCGAACTCCTCGTGGGCGCCGGCGGCCCGCTCTCTCAACTGGCCGGCGTCCTGGCTTCCAAGCCGTCGAACTCCTCGTGGGCGCCGGCGGCCCGCTCTCTCAACTGGCCGGCGTCCTTGCCCCCTCCGCGCTCGGCCTGGTCGCCTTCGTGGCTCTCGCACGCCTCTGCCGCTGCCCCGAGTTGGCCTCCGCATGGCGCCTGCTGCGCAAGCGGGGACATGAGTGACTCCTCGTCTGCCGGGCCTCCAACCGTGACCAGGCCTTGGCAGTACCGCCTGCATCGGGTAAACTATACAATTGTGCATCGTGTCCGCGCCTTTGCGACAGTCATCCTGGCAAGCATCAGGGTGTTGCCTGCCGCAT
>JALGVG010000156.1 GCA_029819875.1 Candidatus Zipacnadia bacterium
GAAAGTGGGAGTAGTACCCGATTGTCGCAATTGCTTGCTGACTTTGTCGGGGTTAGTACCGCTTTGCACAAGGATTGTTGTACAATCTACGGCATGACCGGCAAGTATGTCCTTGGCGCTGTCACCTACGAAATAGCTGCGTGACAGGTCTATGCCGTACTTGACAGCCGCCTTCTTGAGCATCCCCGGGGCCGGCTTGCGGCAGTCGCAGCCGGCGTCGGGGTGATGGGGGCAGAACTGGATGCCGTGGATCATGCCACCGGCCTTGCGGACTGCGATCTGCATTCTGAGGTGTATGGACAGCAAGGTGCGGTAACTGAAGATACCGCGCCCAATACCTGCCTGGTTGGTGATAATGTAAACCTCGCAACGGGCCTCTCGCAGGCGCCGGAGGGCAGCGAGAACCTTGGGCAGGAAGCGGAATTCATCCCAGCTTTTTACGTAATCGGTGCGGTCGAAATTGATAACTCCGTCACGGTCCAGGAAAACAGCGGGCTTGCGACGCATTCAAAGCCTCCATGAGAAGTGTTGGATGACTTCCTACTACAAGGAAGAGTGAAACCACCATGACTACCAGCAAGATTCCGGTAGCAATGACCATTGCAGGGTCAGACTCGGGCGCAGGTGCAGGCATTCAGGCTGACCTGAAGACCTTCACCGTTCTGGGCGTATACGGTACTACCGCCATTACTGCCGTAACCGCTCAGAACACGCGCGGTGTGCAGGGAATCTTCAACCTGCCCGCCGATATCGTGGCGGCACAGATTGATTCTATCATTACCGACATCGGTTGTCACGCCGCCAAGACCGGAATGTTGGGTAACCGGCAGATTGTAGAGGCCGTTGCCGAGAGGCTGGCCTTTCACAAGGTCGCGCCCTTGGTAGTTGACCCGGTGATGGTAGCCAAGAGCGGGGATAAGCTGCTGGACACTGAAGGAACGAAGGCGCTGGTACAGAGGATACTTCCCCTGGCGACGGTGATTATGCCCAACCTGCCGGAGGCGGAAGTATTATTGGGTAGGCAGATAGAAACAGCCCAGGCCATGGTCGAGGCGGCCAAGGCCCTGACCGACCTGGGGCCGGCGGCTGCCATCGTCAAGGGGGGACACCTGGCCGGTGAGGCCACAGATGTGCTGTACATCCGTGATGGCGACGCAATAATCAGCCAAAGCATTCCCCGGGTTGACACTCCCCACACGCACGGCACCGGCTGCACGTTTTCAGCGGCCCTGACGGCATACCTGGCACGCGGCTTGGACCTTGCAGAGGCCTTCCGGCAGGCGAAGGCGTACGTCACGCGCGCCCTGCGCCATGCCCTGGGTATCGGCGGCGGCAAGGGGCCTTTAGGGCACCTCGAAGCAGGCCGGCCCTGATGGCGATAGGCCGGATGAAAAATGCAGCCCTCAGGTGGGAAGACGGCGTACTTGGCAACCTCTGGCGGAACAAGGCAGGAGCTGCCGACCGTGCGCCGGGAGGAGCAGCACTCAGCGCAGCATGGCCGCCAGCCTGTCAGCCAGCCCGATCATGCCGCTGAGGCAGCGGTCGGAGGGATACAATTGAGTGGAATCCAGCAGGTAAAGGTTGGGTATGGGTGTGGCGATGGCGGGCACCTGCCGGCTGAAGTGGGGGGGACAGATGGCCTGCCCGTAAGGATCGCGGGTGACAACGACTTGCTCGATCATCTCTGCACTCAGTTCAGGGTTAATCAAGCTCAAAGAATCGATTAGAGGCGTTACAATTTCTTCGTCCGGGGCGCTGAACAACGGCGCGCTGACCTCCGAGTAGAAGGGGAAGTAGACGATGGCGGAACCGCCGAATTGCGGCGAGGGGTTCAGGTTTGAATACTCGATGAAACCGTTGCACGGAATACGGCGGTCGTTGGAGTTAACCCAAAAAAAGTCGGTCAGGTTCCGGGACATTTTCAGCATCACGCACACTATGCCGATGAAGTTGATCGCCGCCAACTGCGCCCGGTAGCCGGCCGCCTCCTCGGGCAGCAGGCGGACCAGGTCGGGAATCTGCGTGGCAGCCACAATCACGTCGGCACCGATGTCCGCATCGCCGGTGCGCACGCCGACTGCCCGGCCGTGCCTTGTTAGCAGCCCGGTAACCTCGGTGTTGAGACTAATCCGCCCCCCGGCGGCCTCGATGCGGTCGGCTAAAGCCTCTAACAGCACTTGGGTGCCGCCGTCCAGAAAGCCCATCTGTTCGGGCCGCAAGACATTGCTACGTGAGCGGGTGACGCGGTGCAGCCGATGCCAGACCCAAGGCGCCGAAATCAGTTCCCCGTACTTGCCGAACTTCAGGTCGAGCAGCGATTTCCACACGATGTTGTAGGCATGGGGCCCCAGGCGCTGCAACAGCCACTTGTGAGCGGTGAGGTGCTCGAGGTGCTCCCAGTGTGTGGTGCGGCGGCAGTACAGGATCAGTTGACCAAGCCTGATGCGCTCGCGCAACGACAAGGGTCGGAAGCGCAACAGGTCCCAGGGCGAGGTGAGCGGGTAGAGGTGACCATCCACGAAGTAGGCCGTCCGCGCCGGCGCCCAGTGCAGCCGCTCGCCCAGGCCCAACTCGTCAATGAGCGCCAGTAACGCGTGATCGCCGCCGCAGATAAAGTGGTAATACACTTCCAGCGGCTGGCCATTGACTTTCAGGGAACGGGCCAGGCCTCCTATCACGGACCTGCGTTCCAGCACGGTGACGAGGTAGCCATGCCTGGTGAGATTGTACGCCGTTGCCAGCCCCGCGATGCCCGCTCCGATGACCAGTGCCGTGCGTTTTCTCACTGCAAGGTTGCTCCTGGTGGTTGGTTATCAATCCGGCTGCGGGTGCTGCCGTTATAATAGCCCAAAATCGCTACTGCCGTCCAACCGTCCGGCAGGGCGGGAGGAAGTGAAGGGCCCGCTGTGCTAAGCGGCAACAATGACGGCGGCGCAACCTCCGAGGCTGCGCCGCCGTGCTTGCGCCGTTGAACATGCTGCGCCCTTACAAAAGGTCCTCGTAGTTTTCCTGCACCTTGATGATGGCCTGGGCGAAGGCCTCGATGTATCCCTCCGGCGGGTCAATCATCGTGGGCAGGGCCATGATGTTGGGGATGACGGCGTTGGCGTTGGGATAGTCCTCCAGCTTGGGTGGTTCGTAGCCGTCGCTGGGAGAGATGGGGCCGCTGCCGTCGTCGTAGTATGCCATGCCGGTATCGTACGGCGGGGTGCGATGCCAGCCCCAATATACCCTGCCGCCCAGGCTGGCGCCTTCGGCGTTGACGGCCTCGGCGAATTTCTCCGGCGGCAGGCCTCCGCAGGCCTCCGGCTGGTATATGATGCGCATGTGACCGTAGTAGCCGGCGTTGTGCGCCTTGGGATACTGCTTGACCGGCTTGAGTGCAGGTACGTCCTTGATAAGATCAAGCAGCTTGTCGTAGTTCTCCTGGATGCGGCGGTTGCGATAGGGCAGGGCGTCGAGGGCCACCGTGGCGATGCACAGTGACAGGTTCGTCGGCCGGAACTTGATGGCGGCAAAGCCCGCCGTCGTCAGCCTGTTGAGCGGCTCCTCGGTCAGCTCGTCCTTGAGGTTGTAGCGGTTCAGGTGCCCCAAGGCCAGTATCCGCTCGTAGTAGTGGCGATTGTTCGTCGCAACTACGCCGCCTTCGCCCGCCGCCACCGGCTTGCCGGTGGGCGACCCACCCTGCATGGAAAAGCAGCCCACGTCGCCGATGGAGCCGATGGGCTTGCCGTCGTACGAGGCCCCGTGCGAATGCGAGCAATCCTCGATGACCGCCAGGTTGTGCTTCCTGGCAAACTCCATGATGGGGTCCATGTCGCAGACAGAACCGAACAGGTGGGGGGTGATGATGGCCCGCGTCTTGTCGGTCAGCCGCTTGGGCAGGTCAGCAGGATCCAAGCACAGCGTCTCCGGGTCAATGTCGGCAAACACTGGCCTGGCCCCCAGCAGGGTGACGGGCGCAAAGCTGCAGATCCAGTTGTAGGTCGGGGTAATGACCTCATCGCCGGGCTTGACGCCCACTGCGAAGAATGCCGCCAGCAGCGTGGATGTACCGTTGTTTTGTGCCAGTACGTACTTGGTCCCCGCCACTTGCTTCCTGAATTTCTCCTCGAACTCTACGGCAATCGGATGACCGGTTGAGGAGAAGGCGCGCTCGTCTATGATGCGCTTGCAGAGGGCTAATTCGCGCTCCCGGTCGGGTTCCCAAAGTTCAGTCTTTTCAAATTTACAGACAGGCTCTCCACCTAACAATGCCAGTTTGCTCTTGCTCATCTTTTTTCTGACCTCCATGACACTCCAGACAAAGATAACAGGTGCGCGAAACGCCTATAAACGTCCTGAACGTATTGTGTATTTCCTTGGCTGTGTGCGCACACCTGCAAGCGGGTAGAGTTTTTTGAAATCGGACAGAAGGAGTAACTCAAGCCGCGCTGAAATAGCCAGTCTGCCGGTCAAACCCCGGAGCTTGAAGAAGGGAGCATCACAGGTGCACACCTACTACCCAATCTCCAACTATGGCGACCTTTCCAACATGATGTATAGCTACATAATTGACCGGGCACGCCCGCATTTCGAGAAGACTGCCGCCGAAAAGGCGGCCATGAGCAGTGCCGAGGACGTGCAGCGGCGGCAAGCGAAGATGAAGCAGGCATTCTTGCAGGCCATCGGCGGCTTGCCGGAGCAGAGCTGTGACCTGGAGCCGGTGTGGGGCGAGCTGCGGGTGCGCGAAGGCTACAGCGTGCAGAATGTCATGTTCAAGGCGGCCGAAGACGTGCACGTTACCGCCACCGTGTGGCGCCCCGTCGGTTGGACGGATCCTAGGCCCGGCGTGTTGTTCGCCTGCGGACACGACGAAGAGCCGCGCGCCGTACCCGGAGGGCAGAGAACGTGTGCCTCGTTTGCGCTGAACGGCTATGTAACACTGGCCTTCGACCCTCCAGGTCAAGGAGAGCGCAAGCTGTGCTGGGACCCGGTGCTGCAGCAAAGCTTTGTGGGCACCGGCAGTGCCGAGCACAATCACGTCGGGTTACAGTGCGAGCTTGTGGGACATAACATCGCCCGCTACTTCGTGCGCGACGGGATGCGGGCGTTCGATATGCTGGCGAGCTTGCCGGAGGTGGACGAGACGCGCATTGCCGTGACCGGGTACTCCGGCGGCGGCACCCAGTCCAGCTACCTGATGCTGGTTGACGAGCGGTTAGCCTGCGGGATGCCCTGCATTTTCACCACCGCCCGCGAGATATACGTTCGGCGCACACATTACCATGACGCCGAGCAAAACCTTGACAGAGCAATCATTGAAGGACTGGATTACGATGACTTCTACCTCTGCTTTGCTCCCAAGCCGGCGGCAATCGGTGCGGTGACCTACGACTTTTTCCCGATTGAGGGTGTACGCCTCACGTACGAGCGGCTGCGCCATGTCTACGCCCTGCTGGGGGCCGAGGAGCGGATTGCCCTCTTCGAGGTTGACAGCGGCCACATGTACCACCCGGTCCTGTGCAGGAGGTCCATCGAGTGGTTCAACAGGTGGCTGCAGCCGGGTGTGGAGTTGCGCGAGCTTGAGGACTTCGAGCCTGAGCCGCCACAGGCGCAACTGAATACTGCCAGCGGCCAAGTTTCCGTGTCCGTGCCGAATGCCAAGGGAGTATTTGACGAGAACGCTGAGCAGGTACGGGCCGCGGCGAAGTCGCGCCGGCGGCCGCAACCTGCGCAATTGCGCCGCCTGCTCGGCATCCCCGAGCAAGATTGTCCCCTCAACCCTCGCATAATCGAGACCTACCAGGAGGCCGGGCTGACATTGGAAAAAGGCTTCATCATGGCGGAGCCGGATATCGTGGTGCCGGTCTTGCGCACCGCAGGTGGGGCGCAGGAGCGCGCCGTCGTGT
>JALGVG010000013.1 GCA_029819875.1 Candidatus Zipacnadia bacterium
TACTGGCGATGCCTGCAGCGACATACTCAGTTGTCATCTCCCTGAGGAAGCAAACAAGTAGAATGGTGCCGGGCTGTCTAAATGAGTTGACTGTGCGGGAAGGTAATCGCGCACCGCACCAGAATTGTAGCTCTAAGGGAGAGGGTGAACTACAATGAAATGCATAAGAGATTCCGTAGCAATTGTCATCATGGGTGTCATGCTTGGCTGGCTGCCAATGGCGCTGCCGGCCTGGGCTTCGAAGGAGTTGAAAGTTGTGAATTTCACGGTGACAAACCCTTCGGAAATCCAACGGGAGGCAATGGTTCGTGTTTCGCTGCCAATCCCCAAGGGCAGCGTCACGGCAGGGCCATCCCGCGCGGTCGTAGTCCAAGGCCAGTCGCTGCCCGCACAGGTACGCGTGATAACGAAATACCCCGACTTTACACCTAGACGCATCATGTTGACGTTCCCGTACTCCTTCAAGCCCCACCAGACCATCAAGTGTACTTATGATCCTGCCGCCCAATCACCACCACCTGCGCCTTCGGGCCTGCGGCACTTGCGCAACGGGGTGCTGTCCTTTGCCACACGACTGTACCGCGTGGTGATCAAGGGAGACAAGATACAGCTAGTCGGCAAGCACGGGGAGTTTCTGGCCCTTATCAACGGGTATGGCCCCGAGCTGGAGAACGCCGGGCCGGCCAGCGTCAACGTGATCGAAGCCGGCCCGTACTTTGCGTGGGTGCGCTGGCGCCAGGAGGGGACAAATTACACACGTGAGGTCGACATTCAGGTAGATGCACTAGGGGGCATTCAGCTAACTCAACATATCCTGCGCCGGTTGCGCGATGACGACTGGACCCCCGACTTCGGCTTTACCGTCACCGCACCGCAAGCTATGCCGGTACGCCTGCCGCAGGAGCCGGTTTACTTCCTGAGCTTCGACGCCGACGAGGCCTTTGCGCAGCATCCGGAGCTGGTGGCCTCGCTAAAGCTTGCAGACGGCACACAGCTTTCGGTGGCCAATCCACTGGCCCTGCGCCAGAACCGGGGCACTCTGGAAGCGAGCACGGAAGGGGGCAGGATAACCCTACGCGCAAGCCGCATCCAGCCGGTGGAGGAAGAAAACAACAACTTGCTGTTGCAGGAAGGGGCATGGCGAGCGGTGCGAATGGCGATCCGGCCCGACGCGCCCGAGAAGCTTGCCGCGTGCCTTGATGCCCCCTTGGAAGCGAAGGTTGACTGGCGGGCGTTTGATGCCGTGTACCACACCGGCCCGCCATTGCAGGTCAAGCACCCGGTGCTCAAGCGGCTGACGGAGGCCTTTGTCGAGGCGATGGTACGGGCGTCGCGCAACGGCGATGACTGGGGCACGATGCGAGGCCTGGATCGGTACAATCACTGCCAGTATATCTGGGAGGACTACTACCGGACCGGTGACCAGCGCCTGCGCAAGGTAGCCCTGGACTGGTCGGAGAACTACAACAACTTCTCGGTGTACTGGGGGCCTGAAAAGAAATACTACGGCGGGGGCCGGTATCCGAATGACCCGCACAAGCAGCCGTGGCCGGGCACCTTTGCCCCGCGGTATAACAACGCCGTGAGCTTTTGCACAAAGGGCTACCAGAGCTTCTGGCTGGCTTACGAGGAGACCGGCGATCCACGCTTCAAGTACGCTGCCGAGCAGCAGGCAAAGTGGTCGTCCACCAATGTTTCCAGCATGGGCCAGATGCGCAACGTCGGGATGGTCACCGATTATGTGAAGTTGTACGAATACACAGGTAACCCGTTCTATATTGAGAACGCCGAACGCTTGTGGAAGGACTTTCAGAGGGGACAAGGACCCAACTTGGTATTCACCCAAAGTGGGGCGCCTCCGACCGGCAACGACCTGTATATCTTCGACGACGAGTATGGGTACAAGTACCCCTTTTACAAGTCGTATATCGTGCAGTACGCCACCAATTCCTTGCCGTACCTGCTCAAACATCGGCCCGAGGACAAGCGGCTGCGAGACACCATTATTGCGTGCAATGACTGGATGGCGAAGGTGCAGACCCCCGGCGGTGGGTGGAGCTATCCAGGTCCGACGACGGGGGGGCTGGGTTGGAACCTGGAGTACTGCCACGGGTTGATGCTGGGGTATGAGATTGCTCCCAAGAAGGCGTACCTGGATGCCGTGCAGCGCGAGTTGCGCGCCATCGCGATGCTGTTTGACATGTATGGTGCAATCCCCGGGGGCATTCAGGCATGGGAGAGCGTGGCGGGCATCAGCTCAGACCAGCTACGGAAGATGTACTACTACGGCTCTGACCGCGACAGGATGAAAGACTTCACGGATGGGAGAGTCACCTTCGGCGTCAATGTGGATCACCCTCCCTACTTCCAGGTAGTGCTGCGCGATTACCTGCGCCATCGCGACGAGGCATCGCTGTTTACCAGGGACAAGATCCTGGACCTGATCCTGCAGTTGCCGACTACCCTGGGAACGGCGAGTCAATCAGGTGACCCGCTGATTCGTATTGAAATGGCGCATAGCGTCATCCCCGAGGGAACACGCGTTGTATTCAAGGTTGTGAAGAGTTGGAAACTAAGGAATGCGCACCTGCGGTGCCGCTGGGAATTCTCCGATGGGCAAGTGTTGAGCGGGCAAACGGTGGAACGCATCTTCCCTGCATCAGGCCGGCACAAGGTTACAGTGATAGCCAATGACGGACAAGCCGACCGCGTGCGGACGCTGTCGTTTGCGACACGGCTGGGCCCCGGCGACCTGGGGCTAAAGCGGTGGCCGCAGGGCATACGCATCCAGGCGGAGGAATTCGTGGCCCAAGGAGGGGGTGGCGAGACAGAGGTGCGGGTACGCACGGACAAACTGGGCGCCGACGGCGGCTGCTTCTCCCACTGGAACGACATGGGCAGGTGGGTGGAATGGAACGTCACCGTGCCCCGGTCAGGGGATTACTACCTGCTGGTCAAGTACGCCCGCCCCGAGGATGGGGAGCGCACCGTCAGCCTCGATGGCAAGCATGTCGCCACCATCCGCCTGCCCAGCAGCGGCGGGTACGGCAGTTCCACGGAGGACGACTGGGCCGTCGAACTGCTGCGCGACGAGCAGGGAAAGCCCCAACCCGTACACATTGCGGCCGGTACACACGTCTTGCGGCTGACCAACGTGGACGGAAAAGGATGCAACCTCGATTACGTAGAGTTGCTGCCGGCCGGCGGATAAAGGTCCGGCGGCGGGTCAGAAGACCGTGTAGTAGCGCAGCGATACGGAGCTTTCATAAAACAAGCTGATGATGGACCAGCAGATGCCGCCGAACAGGAAATGCCCCAGGGCCAGGGCGACGAACATCGGCACCAGTCGGCGGTAGCCCCTGACGCTTGACACCCGCAAGACCACGGCCTTGACCACCCACACGAACAGGAAGGGGAACCACAGGTGGGTGGAGTTTCCGTAGGCGGTGGCCACGATGTAGCCGAGGGGATGTAGAGGGAAGCGCAGCCATGCGTTGCGAATCAGCCACAGCAGGAAAGTCGCCACGCCGCCTCCTATCATCCAGCTGGTGCGGGTGATGTCGGCCTTGCCGGGATGCTCCAGCCACGCAACCATCTGGGCATATCGCCCCACGGTGTCCTGGGTGCGCCAGTCCACGTTCTGGCCGTTGCCCTCCAGGACGTTGAGTCCTATGTCGTAGAAGGTATTGAAGTGCCCCCAGAAAGCGCACAGTAAGCCGAAGACGAAGACAAACGCCATGACCGGGGCCAGGGAGCGGCGCGAAATGCCGCCGCGGCCGGCAATCTCGTAGGTGTCGGTCTGGTAAGCGGTCATAATCTGGGTGTGGTGGAAGCGGCTGAGAAAGGACATTGCCGTCCACACCACGATCCCGCGGGGCTTGTCAATTTGCAAAAGCCTCCTCGGCCCGAGGGCATAGACCATCGAGTATTGGATCATCTGCCAGGGATAGACAAAATCATGGGGCACGCCGCATTCGGCGCGCACCCGGGCGTAGGTGAGACCGAACATCAAGATCAGCAGCCAGAACGGTATCGCCAGCTTCAGGCTCATGCCCGCCGCCATGCACCAACCCAAAAAGAATACGCTTCCGGCGGCCAGGCCGGTGAAGGCGAAGATGTAGGGGACGGCTTCGGCGTTGTCGTCAAGCTCGGCGAGGGCGCCGGTGGCCTTCGCCCATGCGCGCTTGAGATGGTTGCGGGCTACCCACAGCAGGATAAGTGCTGTTACCACGTAGCCGCCGGCGCTCTGTTCCTTGAAGAACGGCAGGCCGGCCGGCTCATAACCCACCATGACGCCCACCACTGCAGCGAACTTGACCAGGAACGTGAACACGACGATGCTGAGGGCGATTTCCTGGCTGGCCAGCCACCCAAAACCGATGAACATGGGGTGGGTGGCGATTTGCATGGGCCGCAGGGCCGTCCACGGGCGTTCGGTGAAAAACGAGTCCACCGCTATCATCTGGGGGATACAGGGCACGGCCGGGTTGATGGCATGGCTGATGTTGAAAGCATTGTACCCCAACGCCGCCAACAGGCCTATGTAAACGAGCGGATCCTTGAAGAAAGCTGCTATTCCCTGCCCGCCGCTGGCACCGGCCAGGTCCATGGGCAGCTCCACCAGCGGATAGGGCAGCCGTTCATGCTCGGACCACTGGCGCCGCACCAAGGTTGTCAGGCACAAGGTCGTGATATACAGCGCGGCAAAGAATACCGTCCACCAGCCCAAGGGGCGCAGCCAGTCGCGCCACGGTACGGCACCGCCGGCAAGTCCCTCGTACATGTCTATGATGGCTTGCTGGTTGGTGGGCGCAAACCACGGCGGCAGGTACTGGGCGTACTTGCCGAAATGGTTCTCGGGCATGGCATAATACTGCAGGACGGTTAATCGGGGCAGGAAGGCGCGGATGCCATAGGTGGCACAGAAGGGGATGGAAGCTAAAAGCAGACAGTAGATGACCAGCATCTCGCGGCGGCTGAGAGCCAGACGGCGGTTGATTCGCGCCAGCAGCGGCGCAGTCAGTGACAGCACCACCAAGGTGAGAGATGCCGGAATAGGAGGGATGCCGCTGGCGATGTAGCGGCCGCTGATAAGCTCAATCCTGGCCACGGCTACATTGACAAGTACAATAAGGCCAAGGGCTATTATGATGGCGCGGGCGGTGACACCGCTGCCCTGCGCGAGGGTGGTAGGGCCCGGCATGTACGAAATCCCTCCCTGGTAGAGTTGCTGCCATTTCGCCACAGGGCCTGCACCTTCCTACACGAGCCGGGACCGCCCAAGCGAGTCGCCACCCGGAACAATAATCTGCCACCGTGCGTTGATAATATGCGTGATGGTGGTGTTGCAAGCTCAGCCGTGGACTGTCCGATCCGCAAGCGCCTGGCTGGGGCGGGCCGGGTGCCTCGGCCGAAGGCCGGGACCAAGACTGCTGGCTGTGTTGGCGTGGGCGGGGCTGGCAGTTATCCTGCTGCCCTCGGTACATGCCAGCATACCCGGCCATTCACCTGACAATTGTTCCTTGTGCCAGGTTGTTCTTAGCGGCAGCATAGCGCTGCCCATTCTCATAGCTTGCCTCGTCACCGGCATACTCATAAGTAACTTTATTCTGCCGGCTAAGCCCATCGCCGGTCGACCTGAAGCCAACTCTCCCCTCTGCCCGCGCGCTCCTCCCGGCAGGTGGTAGCTCGCTTATGGCTTGTGGACCAGCGGCGCGCAGCGTGCCGGTGCTGCCCGCCGCCATCATGCTACCACTATAGTATCAAGGAGGAGCCGAATGGGTACTCGCAGGCAACCTTCATGCATACGTGGATTTACCCTCATCGAACTACTGGTCGTGATTGCGATTATCGCGATCCTGGCCGCGATACTATTCCCCGTGTTCGCCAAGGCGCGGTCAAAGGCCCGCCAGACCTCGTGCCTGAGCAACGTCAAGCAGATCAGCCTGGCGCTGATGATGTACGCGCAGGATTGGGATGACACGTACCCGACCGTCAACCACCTGACAGGTTATGACTGGTGGTACCCGCTGCAAGCATATGTCGGCAATGCCCAGGTGTTTCGCACGCCCGGCTACGCTGCCGACCCTGCAGCACCGCAGACGGACTACGTACTCAACGGCTTGTTCGCCCACGGTTCGCGCATGGCTGTATTCCAGTCACCTGCCGAACAGATATGCCTGGCAGTACGCAAGCAGCACATGTATTACACGGGCTATCACCCTTGGCCCTCACTGCCATCAGGCAATTGGGACGACCTGGGAGATTACCTGGCACCCGACGGCCACAACTGGTTCGTCGATCATATTGCCACCGACCTGTACAACGGCGGCTCGAACTACGGGTTCGCCGACGGCCATGCCAAGTGGTACAGGTTCGAAAACACTATCCAGCCACCCATCCCCGGAATGCACAACACGGGGCGCTGGTGGCTGGCGGCTTGGTAATCGTCCGTACAAATCGCAGACCTTGGGGCAGGGCCGGTACAAGTGCGGCCCTGCCCGCCTTATTGTCTTTGCCTGTAACCGCCGCTGCCTGGCACACCCAGGCGGGCCGGGAGCCCATGGGCGCGGGACGCAGGCAGCGGGAAGGGCACTCACCGGGGCAAGGGCTGGGGGCCGAAATGAGCCGGGTCCGGCTCGGTTACCATGCTCGTGACATGGTACGGCTCGGTCTGGACATCAGCAAACTCATCGAACCAAGCACCCAGCTCCGGTTCCAGCCACCCCCAGTTGCCCGGTTCCTGATAGTACGGGCATAGCAGGTAACGGTCGAAGGCTGCGCGGGCGGCGCGCAGGAACCGCCTGTCACCTGTCAAGTCATAGGCCATGCAAAACAGCCAACTCATCTGGGGGAAGTACCAGGAGTTGCGCCCATAGCGGGGATAGAAAATGAAGTCGCCCAGCGCCTGGGGCTGGGGCAGCATGCTTTCACAGTAGACCGACTCGGCGCGGGCCACTACCACCTGGGCCGCCAACAGGTCACCGGTCAGCCGGTAGTACTCGTATATGTGGGCCGCCTGCTCGCTGTCCAGCCCGGCTGATATGCCGGTCCAGTTACGGTATACCCCCCTGATATAACCACCGCGGTGCGAATCCATGAACTCGTCGGCGATGAGCCGCAGATACTTGCGGGCTCTGGCAAGGTACTTGGCTCGGCCGGTGGCCTCCCACGCCCGCAACAAAATCCAGAACGGGCGGGTCTGCACGCGGGGGCTGAGCCAGCGCTTGGTCCTGTAGCCGGGGTCATTACGCATAATGTACTCGGCGTTGGCAAGGCCGTCCTGCAGGCTGTCGGGGTCGCCGGTCAGCCACCAATTAGCAAGCAGGGCTTGGCCAGCCTGGTAGGCAGGGTTGATGGCATACTGCCCGCCGTGCACCGAATGGTCAACACCCCAACTGATGGTAGCCCCGTTTCGCTGTTTCCACAGCGGGCAATCCGGCGGCAGATGAATAGTATCCACGTCCTGAACGTGCCTGGCTATCTCGACGGCACGCTCGAACCATTGAGGGCTGCCCCCGGCCAATGCCCAGTTGAATGCCCCCTCCACGCGATCGCAATAGTCGCTGCGCCACCGCTGCTCGCTGGGGTCGCCCACGGGGCGGTCGCCGAAGTCGCGGATGCCGAAGCTGTAACCGGCGGCAGCCATGTAGGCGCTGTCGAGGCTGCCATCGCCGATGTGGTCAGCAACCCAGGCCGCTATTTTCGGCTGGTTTTCAAACCAGTGAGGATCCAGCAGGCTGAGAGCGCCGCTGCGGCAGAACCACACCCTGTCGAAGAGGCGCGGGGGATGCTGGAAATTTGCAGCAATCGATTCTTGGGCCTGCGCCGATGGCATAACCGGGCCAAGTGACAGCAGTATGTCGTGGCGCTTGGCTTCTCCAAAGCGAGGGCGATAACGATCCATCTTGTTGCTGGGCGAGAAGAGGTGAATATGCAGGCCGTCGGCAGCAGCTTCCAGCGCCTTGGGGTATTGCTGCCAGAAACGCCACACCACGGCCTGCACGGCGCCCCGGTCCGTGCTCGCCGCCACCCAGCCGGCGGCGTGCGTCCCGCGACGGGTGTGAGTGCCACTGATTACGAAGCTGTCCTCTGACCCCTGCAGCAGCGTGGCCGGCCGCCCCGGCGCCTCCACAGCCCCGCCGCCCTCCACCCCGAAGCGGACGGGGCCGCGAGGTGTGCCGGGCATGGGCAGGTCCAAGGCCAACCGGCGGACAACCAGGGGCGGGTCAGAAATCGTCTCGGTAAAGGGCTGGGGCATGACGTGATTGAAGATGCGAAATTGCAGGCCGACGGCGCCAAGGCCGGCGTATGCATCCAGGCGGAAGACGAACCGGCCGATGTGGCGGGTGGTCGTGTCCAGGGAGCCTCTTAGCTCCACCGTCGCCCGGACAGGGCCCCTGCGCACCAGGCGAAGATCGTGCCAGGAGGCCGTCACGGGCTGGGGGCGGCCCTCGCATTCCACGACCATCCGCGGCTTGACGCCCACAACCAGCGGCTCGGCAGCGCCTGGGAGCACGATGCTGTCAACGAGGGTATGGCGGTCACCGCCCAACTGAATGACAACAGCGCCCGTGTCTATCGTCACCACCCGGCCACGGCGATGCACTGACAGGCCCGCAGGCACAGAAGGGATTTGGCGGACGTCTTGCTTGCCGAAAGCTGCAGTCCACTGCTCGTTGGGGCGGGCGTCGGCCGGCAGCACGGCATTGAGCAGCACCCACCGCACGCTGCCGTCCGGCCAGCGGCTCATCACCTCAGGTTGCAGGGGGCAAGCACGGCCCCGGGGGTCTGTAAGCACGAGGCGAGTCCCGTCGCGCAAGCTGCCAGGCCCGAACGGGATGGTGCACACCAGGGGGAAACCGCCAGGCGGCATCACCCGCGGCGCGACCAAGGCCAAGCCGGCCGGTGATTGCTGCCTGTCACCGGGCAGAGGCAGGGGCCAACGCCGGCGGTGGCGCCGGCGCACGATCGCTTCGCTGGGTCTGGGTTCGTCATCCATTCCGCCCACGGCGGCTTGTTCGCCGATAACCGGGTCGCCGAACCAGGCGGCAATACAAAACCGCGGCTCCTCTTTGCGCCCTTGGCTGTCCAGGTAGCGGACGTCCCCGTCAAGTCGCTTGCGGGTGGTCAGCTTGTCGAAGACGCGAAAAGTGAGCGTGAAGGGGCGACCGGGCACGATGTACGGCGTCAAGTCGACCTGGAAGAGGCTGGGAGCCTGCAGATCCGCGGGATCCTTCACATCCCGTTCCCACACCACCCGGCCGTTGACCAGCACCTGCTTGAAGCGGTGGCCGGGGTAGTCATCGGTGCCCTCGGCATACCCGTCTGTTACGGCGGGCGGCGGGTAATCGGGTATGGAGTAGCTGTCGGTGCAGTAAAACCGCAGCACGTACGGAGGCGTCCACGTGGCCGGGATCGTCACGCGGCGCGAGGCAGCGGCAAAGGCGCCCGTTTCGCTGGGGACGAGCGGATGGAAGATGTTGAACAAGGCCCGCCTGTCAATGTGGGCCCAATAAGGGCCCTGGGTGTCAATCCGCCAGCGTTCGGCCTCGGCAAACGACAGGCGCATGGCATGAGGGCCTTGCATCCGCTTGTCCATGTGAAGTCCGCCCACTGCCATGGCCCATAACGCCAGCAGCAGTGATAGATATTGCACACCAACACCTTCTTGCGCCGGTATTTTCGGCGCTCGCGATAGAAGTGCTACCCTTGCCGTGGTGCTGGTTACTGCAGGCCCATCGCCCGAAGATTCTCCAGGCTTATCTTCAGGCTTTCAAACGGGTCACGTTCACAGGTATCTTGCTCGACAATGTACCACTCCACTCCCGCCTGCCTGGCTGCAGCCAGGATGCCGGGCCAGTCCAGGTTGCCTTCGCCGACCTCAGCCATTATCTGCTTGCCGTCACGGATTGTCATATCCTTGAGGTGGAGCAAGGGGAGCCGCCCACTGAGCTTGTTTATCCAGGCGACCGGGCTGCCGCCCCCATGCTGGATCCAATAAGTGTCGATTTCAGCCTTGAAGTAGCGCGGATCACTGTCTTCATACAGGATTTGCAGGCCGGTGCGGTCGCCGAATTTCTCCAGCTCGAAGCTGTGGTTGTGATATGCGAAGGTCATGCCGCCCTCGGCAAGGCGAGCGGCAACTTCCGAGGCCTCGCGGGCAAAGCGTGCGTAACCTTCGGCGGTACGGTACTCGCCCGGCAGCCCGCCGATGGCCGGGTAGTTGCAGCCCAGGATGTTATGTTCCTCGATTACCGCCTGCGGGTCGTCGCGCATCTGTTCATAGGCGATGTGGGTGGCGCAAATGGTCAGTCCCTCGCCGTCACAGATACTGCGCAACTGGCGCGGCTCAATGGGACCAAGCCCCGACAACTGCACCGCCTCGTAACCGATGGCCGCCACTTTCTTGAGGGATTCAGCAATGTCACGGGGAGTCTTGAGAAAATCGCGGATGGTGTACAGTTGTGCGGCGATTACCGATGCCATGGTTCCAACTCCTTTGTGATTATTCCCACGCCGACTGGCAGCAGCCATCTGCTGCCCCGGCCGGGGGCTTATCTTGCTTGGTGGTTATTTTCCCGCCGCGCGGCCACCTTCCTGCGGGCCGGTCATTGTCCTGCGTTGTTCACTCGGCGGCGCGGAGAGCCTCCTGCATGGCGATCTTCGTCCACTCGTCAAACCGCCACGGCTGATTATTGCAGGTATGGGTATCCTTGAGGATTATTTCCAGCACGCAGCCGTGGTCTGCGGCGATCTCGATGGTCTCGCGGATATCGCGCCGTACCCACTCGGGGTCGAACTCGATGGCGGCTATTGGTGCAGGATTGGGCTTCCACGAGTAGATGATATCCGGCCCCAGCTTCCGGGCACTGATCGTCTTGTCCGCCCAGGGACTGATGGAGACCCTCCGCAGGCGAGGAACATACTTTTTGAGAATGTCAAGCTTGTGGTGAAGCGGCTCACAGCAGCCATAGCAGTTAAGCCCAAAGCGCTCCGCGATGGGCACCTGGTAGGGAAGCACGAATTCCTCGTGCATTGCCGGAGAGACCTCGGACATGGTCTGGCTCTCGCAAAAGCCCCACATGTCTTGGAGGCGGACGTGACCGTCAAAATCCGGAGCCGGCAGTTCATAGGTGAAGCCAAAACCCCCGGACCCGACGTAGTGGTTTTCGTTGTTCAGTGAAAGCAGCCCCTGGGCCTGTAGAGATTCCAGCCACGCGAGCTTGCCCTCCATCAGCCGTCTCATTCCGGCATGAACCATGTCAGGGTTGTCGGCCATGTCCATGTAGGTCTGGGCGATCCCGCGCATCATCGCCCAGTCATCAATCAGTCCCACTCCCCACCAATGGGTGCTGTGTAGCTGCACCTGCATGATGTCACCGAGCAGGTCATGATAGAAGGCGAGGTTGCGCTCGGTAGCCTCAGGATCATGTGTGGTAGTGGGTGTCTTAAGCTTGTCAATATCGGCGCGGGTCTTGATGGGGGGATCCCATACGTAGGCGCCGCGGGCGGCCTCGGGGCGGACATAGGTAAGGTCCACGCCCCAGCCGGTGGTGTGAACCGCATGTGGCACCCGGAAGACGTTGTCGCAGACCTGGTCGTCATCGAAGTGCTCGGCGGCATAAATGCGCATGCGCAGGTCGCGTTCGATGCGTCGGGCCTGCGGATCTTCACATTGCAGGCATTCTTCGGGCAATAGCTCCGTCCAGCCACCTTCGGGTGAACAAAAGACCAAGGGGCGGAGCGGCTGGAGGCTGTTTTGGGCATACCATAGGCGACGCTTCTGCTCCTGCTGCGGCCAGGCGGCAATCTCGGCGATTCGCTTGGCGAGGTCACGAATGATTACTCTGTCACTGGTAGTCACAGGCTCTCTTCCCCGTTTGCGGTCTGGCTGGTATCGCAGGCCCGAACCGGTACGTCGTACGCCAAGAGCGCGGTGCTATGGCCGGTAGTTTCGCCGGCGAGTTCGTACTCTCCTTGCCGGCGCCTTCTGAAGAACACGTTGCAACCTGCCGTTGGTGCCTCACGGTGGGGGCGTGGTTTGCAGTCGGGCTTGAACATGATTTGAGTAAATTTTAAGATATTGTTTAACATAGGGAAGTTGTGGGTAAACAATTGTACACATATCGTTGACAGAAAAGTTACGCATGGAGGCGTGCGCACGCGCCCCGCAGAGCCGATAGACCTAGTAGCAAGAACGCAACGGATCAAAAATGACAAGGTTGAGGCGGCACGCAATCAAACGGTCTGCACGTAAGCGCGGCAATGTCTTGATCCTTATGACGATTACGTTGCCTGCGTTGCTGGGGATTGCGGCACTGGTTATCGATATCGGGCGCCTGGCCATCGGCGCCCAACACTTGCAGGACGTGGTGGATGCCGCGGCGTTGGCCGGGGCAGCGGCAACCCCGGACATGGATGAGGCGCGAACCCAAATTGAGGCAATCGTGGCGGCCAACAACAGCTCAACCCCGGGTTGGCCGGTCAGCTTGGATCCTGACAGCGACCTTATCGAGTACGAAGCAGGTGACGAAATCCCCGGATTCCGCACCCTTACCTCGGGTGAGCATGCCCTCAAACTAGTGGGGCACTTGCGGGTGGAATATGTCTTCGCCAAGATATTCGGCCTGCAATACGCAGACCTCTCCCGCTCGGCCATTGCACTACACCAGCCCAGTACAGGCGGGACATACGCCCTGTTTGCAGGGGACTCTGATGTCAGTAGTACTGTCATCAACATAAATGGCTCCTACGCATATATTGACGGTGTGGTACATGGCAACAGCAAGGTAAGAATCAACGGTTCGCACCACACGATAACCGGCGCGCTTGAATACGTGAACGACTACACCATAAACGGCTCGAATGTAGACATCCAAGGCGGCATAGTCGAGTCCACCGTGATGCCGTACCCGATAGACTACACCTGGGACGACTTTGGCCCCACTGACACGACCCTCGACAGCATTTGCGTCAATGGCTCGGGCAAGCATCTGCCCACCGGCAAGATCCACGTCCTAGGCGACATGACGATCAACGGCTCCGGCCACACGGCCGAGAACTCGCTGTACATGGTTGAAGGCGACGTGAGGTTCAACGGTTCCGGCCACGTTCTTGAAAACGTGACCATAGTGGCAAAGGGGTCCATTACTTTTAACGGTGCCTGCCAGAAAGTGACGCCTTACCAGAACAATATCGCACTGATGTCCCTGGCAACCGGAACGGCCATCACCTACAACGGCTCGCACCAGACAGCGGAGGCCACGCTGTTCGCGCCGAATGGCGAAATCAGGTACAACGGCTCCAACGCCGAGATACATAACGGCAGTGTCATCGGTTATACAATCAGGATCAACGGTTCGGGATTCACCATCCAGGGCACCGTTACCGGTGCCCCCGGCCCCGACGGCCCCGTCGGCCTCATCCAGTAGCCCGGCAGGGTACATTTGCAGCAGGCACACTCAGTGCCGGCCCCGTCTCAGCCAGGTTTCGTCATCATCCCCTCCATGCTCTGCGTCGCTGATCCCCCGGTTCCGAGCATGATGTTCAAGCTTGGAGGTGGTATGTTATCCCCCCGAGAGCTGCACGATTTCCACCGGCGGCTACGCAGTTTTCCAGGCTACCTAGGGCAATGCAATCATGCTATGCTTCTACTTGTGCCAGCAATAGAAGGGGCAGGAAACTTTGGCAAAAAATAGAGGGAACCGGGGCGCGAGCAGAGAAAAAAAGAGGCATAATCACCAGGCCATAAACAGAAAGGGGTCTAACAATGAAAGTTGGTGCGCTTACCGTTGCCAAGGCCGATCTACCCTTTGAGCAGGCACTAGATTTCTTCGCACAGGCGGGTGTGCAGGCGGTGGAGATTGCAACCGGCAACTACCCCGGCGATGCTCATTGCAATCTCAAGAAGCTGCTCGGCAACGTCGAGGAGCAGAAGAAGTTTCTCGGCGCCATCGAGAGCCGGGGGCTTACGCTGTCGGCGCTCAGTTGCCACGGGAATCCCTTACACCCCAAGAAGAGCACTGCCAAAAAGCACCACGACGTGTACCGCATGACGGTACAGCTTGCCAGCGAATTGGGCATCACCGAAGTAATCACCTTCTCGGGCCTGCCGGGCGGCTGCAAGGCGGACAGGACTCCCAACTGGGTGGTTGCCCCGTGGCCTGAAGACCACCTGCAAGCCCTGGAATACCAGTGGAACGAGGTGGCGATCCCTTACTGGCAGCAAGAGGCCCAACACGCCGACGAGCTGGGTGTCAATATCTGCTTTGAGATGCACCCCAACTTCCTGGTGTACAATCCCGAGACCCTCATAAGACTGCGCGAGGCGTGCGGCAACTACGGCCATCGCATCTGCGCCAACTTCGATCCCAGCCACCTGTTTTGGCAGGGGATTGACGTGCCCAGCGCCATTAGGTGGCTGCAGAGCAAGGGCGACGTCATCAAGCACGTTCATGCCAAGGACTCGATGGTTTACGACTGGGTGGCCAAGGTCCACGGCGTGCTGGACACCAAGCACTACGGCGACGAGCCCAACCGCGCGTGGATCTTCCGCACCGTGGGCTACGGCCACGGCGAAGAGGTATGGCGCGACATTATCAGCACACTGCGGATGTGCGGGTACGACGGCGTGCTGTCAATTGAGCACGAAGACAGCTTGATGGCTCCGGACGAGGGCTTCAAGAAGGCGGCCGACTTTCTCAACTCGATAATCATCTCCCAGGCTCCAGGGGAGATAACATGGGCATAGGGCATCCCCGTGCCCGGAGCGCGGAAGCAAGCGTGCAGTGGCTGCGTGGCACCGGCACCTTGCCGGGTGGCTGTTTGCAGCGCATCGGGTCAGGGCAGTGCATGGTTGCGGGGCGTGGGCGGAGGTGCCAAGAGGCGTCGGGCGATTGACAAGCGGGGTTTTCTACGGGACAGCCGTTTCGGGCGCCGCTGCAGAGCATAGTTGTGGCATTTGCGCACGCATCTGCGTGTTGAAAACCCAATTACGTTGTGTTATACTGCGCGCCAAACCAGCGCGGCGCCAGCAATGCGGCGCCGCACATTACTACTGCGAGGGCAGCGTTCATGGGGCTAAAGATCTACTTTAACGGCCGGATTGTCGATGAATCTGAGGCGAAGGTTTCGGTTTTCGACCACGGTTTGCTATACGGTGACGGTGTATTCGAGGGTATTCGCGCCTATAACGGCAGGGTTTTTCGATTGCGCGAACACCTCCAGCGGCTGTATAACTCCGCGAAGGGAATATGGCTGAAGATCCCGTTGTCCATGGACGAGATGGAGAGGGTAGTCATTGAAACGTGCCGTGCTAATAATCTGCAAAGCGCGTACATACGACTGGTGGTAACCCGGGGAATAGGCGACCTGGGTCTTGACCCTCGCAAGTGTTCCAACCCCACTGTTTTCTGTATTGCCGACAACATCGAGCTGTATCCCGAGGAGCTTTACGAAAACGGCCTGCGACTGATAACATGCTCAACGCGCCGGATACGCGGTGACGCCTTCGACGTCGGCATAAAGAGCCTCAATTATCTTAACAACATCATGGCCAAAATTGAATGTGTGCAAGCCGGGGTTGCAGAGGGTATAATGTTATCAGAGGACGGCTACGTAGCGGAGTGCACCGGCGACAACATCTTCTGCCTGCATGGCAAGCAGTTGGTGACACCGCCCGTTTACGTGGGCAACCTGGCGGGAATCACCCGCCGCGTGGCCATGGAACTGGGGGCAAAGGCGGGCTTGGAAGTAAAGGAGCAGTTGTTCAGGCTGATCGATGTGTACTGTGCAGACGAGGTGTTCCTGACCGGGACGGCCGCCGAGATAGTGCCGGTGGTGGAAGTGGACGGCCGCTGCATTGGAACCGGCAAGCCCGGGCCCGTCGTCAAGCACCTTAGGGAAGCGTTTCGGGAGCTTGTAAGTTGCGAAGGGACACCGATATATGAATAGGGGGTGAATGGCAAAAGGCGAAACATTCGCCTCTGTTCAGACGTCAAGACATAAAATGGTAGTTCCCAAGCGCCAGTGCATTGCGTTATAGCCCGCAGGCGCCTGTTGCAGGAGGCGAGGTTTTTTCAATGGAATTATGGCAACGCTTCACTAGTCGAGCTCGTCGCGCGGTACTGCTAGCGCACTCGGAGGCCACGCGCACCCGCGTGCCCCTGATCGGCACCGAACATCTGCTGCTGGGGCTGTTGCGGCTGGGGGAGGGCACGGGCATAGAGGTTCTGCATCGGCTCGGCGTACGCACCGAGGCCCTTCGCGCGGACGTGGCGCGGCAGATGGAGAGTGGTGGAGACGAGGAGACGGAGGCCGAGATTCGATTCACCCCTGAGGCGCAGCGTGTGCTGCAACTTTCTTATGCCGAGGCCCATCGCCTGGGGCATCTGCACATCGGGACCGAGCACATCCTGCTGGGGTTGTTGAGCTTGGGTAAGGGCGTAGCATACCGGCTGCTGCGTGCACATGGCATAGAACTGACGCAGGCACGGCAAGTCGTCAGCGAATTGTCTGCGGCCCATCCGGCGCGTGAGGTGGAGGGGCGCAAGTCGCAGACCCCCACCTTGGATCGCTTCAGCCGAGACCTCACACGACTGGCCCGTGAGGGCGTTCTGGACCCGGTCATCGGGCGCGAGAGGGAGACGGAGCGGGTCATCCAGGTCTTGTGCCGCCGTACCAAGAACAATCCGTGTCTCATCGGCGAAGCCGGTGTGGGCAAGACGGCGATTGCCGAAGGGCTTGCGCGCCGCATAGCCAGTGGGCAGGCACCTGAACCGCTGGCTAACAAGCGGCTGGTGGCCCTCGACCTCGCCAGCTTGGTGGCGGGCACCAAGTATCGCGGCGAGTTCGAGGAGCGGATGAAGCGCGTGATGGATGAAATCAGCGCTTCCAAGGGACAAATCATCTTGTTCATAGACGAGTTGCATACCATCGTGGGCACCGGTGCGGCGGAGGGGGCCATGGACGCTTCCAATATCCTCAAGCCTGCCCTCGCGCGCGGCGAATTGCAGTGCATCGGCGCCAGCACCCTGGACGAGTATCGCAAGTACGTGGAGAAAACCCCGTCGCTGGAACGGCGTTTTCAGCCGATAATGGTGGAAGAACCCTCCAAGGAGGACAGCCTGGAGATCCTGGAGGGCATCAGGCAGCGGTACGAGAGTTTCCACGGCGTCATTTACGACTCGGAAGCCATCGAGGCGGCAGTGGAACTTGCCGCGCGCTACATCACTGACCGAGCGCTGCCCGATAAGGCCATTGACCTGCTGGACGAGGCGGGCTCGCGCGTCAAGCTGCGGCGCTACCAGAGCCTGCAAGTTGCCGAATTGCCCGGCAAGGTCACGGGAAGAGCCAACGTGGCGGTCGGCAGTCACGTGAACGAGGCGGCCGGCGAGGAACGCGATGTAAGAACCGTTGCCGAGGAACTGGAAGACACGGGAAATTATGAACAAGAGCCCGAACAGTGGCAGGCGGCACCGATCGTGACGCGCGACGACATTGCAGAGGTCGTCTCGTACTGGACGGGCATTCCGGTGACTTCCCTCAGCGAAGAGGAGTCCGAGCGGCTGCTGCGGATGGAAGAGGCGCTCCATGAATACATCGTGGGGCAGGATGAGGCGATAAGCGTGGTGGCCAAGGCGGTGCGGCGCGCGCGGGCCGGCATCAAGGACCCGAAGCGTCCGACGGGTTCCTTCATCTTCCTGGGCCCCACGGGGGTCGGCAAGACGTTGCTGGCCAAGGTACTGGCGCGCTACCTGTTCGGCGACGAGGATGCACTCATTCGCATTGACATGTCCGAGTACATGGAGAAGTTTGCTGTCTCGCGACTTATCGGCGCTCCTCCGGGATACGTAGGGTACGAAGAAAGCGGCCAGCTCTCGGAGGCTGTACGGCGGCGGCCGTACTCGGTCGTACTGTTCGACGAGATCGAGAAGGCTCATCCGGACGTATTCAGCATACTGCTGCAAATAATGGAGGATGGGCGGCTGACCGATGCACAGGGCCGCACCGTGGATTTCAAGAACACCATCGTGATAATGACCTCCAATGTGGGCGCCAGGCTGATCGCCGACAGTAAGCCCATGGGCTTTAATACTGAAGAACGCGAGCGTGCGGTCAAGGAAAGCAAGAGGGACTACGACCGCATGAAGAGCAAGGTGACCGAGGAGCTAAAGAAGACTTTCAGCCCCGAGTTCCTCAACCGCGTGGATGACATAGTGGTATTCCACGCCCTCACGCTTGACCAGATCCGCGACATCGTGGACCTGGAGCTGCGCACCTGCCAGGAACGGCTTGCCCAGCGGGGCTTGACACTACAGATAACCGACCTGTTGCGCGATAAACTCGTGGAGGAGGGGTATGATCCCAATCTTGGAGCACGCCCCTTGCGCCGGGCTATTCGCCACATCGTCGAGGACCCTCTGGCGGAGTTCCTCCTGCAGTTGGACGAGACGGCACGCGGAGAGATTATTGCCGACTATGGTGAAGACGGTGAAGCAACCTTTACGCTCCTTGATCCTGCATCGCTACTAGCATAAGTCAAAACCACGTTCATACAGTAACCTGCAGACATAGCATATATTCTCATATACGCATTGCCTTTTTCGCAGATTCATTGTACTGCCCAGATACTATTATTGCACCATAGTCTGCCCCAGATGCTTCGGCTGACAGCGGCTTGAAGTACTGGGGGGGAGGGAGAGTCACTGTGCTCATTCTTCGTAGTTTGTGGTCGTTATTTGTCGTTGCCGTCATCCTCGTCGGCGTCATCGCAGGAAACCTTGCCGCAGGCCCCATAGCCCAATGGGCGGGCCGCTTTACCCCCGATGGTCAGGTAACGATCTACTTTCATATCGGTATCGTGCTTCTGGGAGGGCTGCTGGGCTTCTTGTTTGCCGTAATATCATTCCGCAAGATGCTGCAATGGGTCAGCCATTTCGAGCGGGTTCCCCTGTTGGACAAGGTATCGGCCGCCATCGGGGTGATCCTGGGGCTGATAGTTGCCCTCCTCATCTCGCTGCCCTTCGTTCGCATTCCCAACTGGGGGCTGCCGATAAGCATCCTGGCCAGCGTCGCCGGTGTCGTGCTGGGCGTCGGCTTCACGATGAGCGCCAAGGAACAGATCGCCTATATTTTTCCTTCGCTTCGTTCCTCCGGCACGCTGGGAGAGATTGCCAGCAACGCCAAGATGTTGGATACCAACATCATAATAGATGGGCGCATTGCCGACATCGTGGCGACCGGGTTCCTCGAAGGGCCGATCTACATTCCGGACTTTGTGCTCCAGGAGTTGCGGCATATCGCAGATTCGGCTGACCCGCTCAAGCGCGCGCGCGGCCGCCGGGGACTGGACATTCTTGTCAAGCTGAAGAATCTGGAGAACGTGGACGTGGCGGTTTACGAGGACTATACCAACGACGAAATAGCCTACGAGGAGGTTGACGCGCGCCTGGTCAAGCTCGCACGTGCACGCCACGCCACGGTAGTCACCAACGACTTCAGCGTGAGCGAGATTTGCAAGCTCAACGGCGTGCCGGTTCTCAACGTCAATGAGCTGGCCAACGCAATGAAACCCGTCTTCCTGCCGGGCGAGGAGCTCACCGTCACCATCGTCAAGGAGGGGAAAGAGGCAGGCCAAGGTATCGGCTATCTCGATGACGGCACAATGGTGGTAGTGGAGGGTGCTGCGGACCACATCGGCCAGTTGCTGCCCGTAGTTGTCACCAGCGTGCTGCAGACAACTGCAGGCAAGATGATCTTCTCCGAGCCCAAGCGCGATGAGGTGGCCAATTCCACCCCGGCCCCCAGCCGCAAGAACAGAGGGAGGGGGCACGGCAGGCAGTGAGCGGCGTGGCCGGGCTTGTAGTAGCTGCCGGCTCGGGCGTACGGTTCGGTGGTGATGTGCCCAAGACCTTTGTGCCGCTGGCCGGCAAGCCGATGTTCGTGTGGTCGCTGCAGGCGATGGAGGCGGCGGGGGTGGACATGTGCGTACTGGTGGTGCCGGCCGGGTATGTGACCGTTGCAGAGCAGATCTGCCGGCGCGCCGCACTGCAGACAGTCAGCGACATCGTGGAGGGTGGGCCCCGGCGCCTGGACTCGGTGTTCAACGGCTTGCAGGCACTGCGCCGGCATGGTCCGGAGATTGTCGCCATCCATGACGGTGCCCGCCCCTTGGTCACGCCGGAATTGATCCGCCGTTGCCTCGCCGACGCGAGGCTGCGCGGTGCCGCCGTCGCCGCCACACCGGTGACCGACACGCTGAAGCGTACCACCCCGCAAGGACGTGTTGCCGAGACCCCGGATCGAAGCGCTTTCTGGAGAGCGCAAACCCCGCAGACATTCAGTTATCGCCTCATCCTGAAAGCATACGAGCAGTTCCGGTCCAATGAAGAGGGGCAAGGCTGTGCGCCCACCGACGATGCCTCCATTGTCGAGGCACAAGGGCAGCCTGTCTACGTCACCGAGGGAGATCCGACCAATATCAAGGTAACCACGACGGCCGATCTGCGCTATGCCGAAATGTTGCTGGCGGAGGCCGATGCCGGTCAGGTGGCACACTGTCCGGTAAGGGTCGGCTACGGGTTCGATGTTCATCGGCTGGTTGAGGGGCGGGCTTTGATCCTTGGAGGGGTGGAGCTTGAGTTTGAACGCGGGTTGGAGGGGCATTCGGATGCCGACGTGCTCTTTCATGCCATCTCGGACGCCCTGCTGGGAGCCATTGCGGCCGGCGATATCGGCCGGCACTTCCCCGATACAGACCCGCAATACCGTGACGCCGACAGCTCGCTGCTGGCTGCAGAAGTGGCGCGGATGGTGGGCGAGGCGGGCTTTCGTATCGGCAACGTGGATGCCACCGTCGTCTGCGAGGCTCCCAGGCTGGCCGGGGCCATCGAGCGGATGCGCCGGAACATCGCCCAGGCCCTGGGCATATCCGAGGGCCAGGTGAGTGTCAAGGCGACAACGACCGAGGGGCTGGGCTACACGGGCCGAGGCGAGGGGATTGCCGCCTACGCGGTGGCCAGCGTATGCGCCCGTGCGGCTAGCGCCTGACGGAGGAAAGGTTCAGCCCCACACCCACCACCCATCGTGCCCCGTCGGCACCGCTGATGTCGTTTACACCCAGCAGTAGGTTCCAGTCCTTGCGTGGCCAGCCGGTCGCCAGGTATCCGAGGTTGAGGCCGTCACCGTCATGCTCCGCGATAAGGCGGGCGTGCCTGCCGCTGGGCGCAGAAATTCCCCCGAACAGCCTTCCCTGCCACCCAACCGTGATGTACGTCCCCGAGCCTGGCAGCGGGGTAGCGGCCGCCGGTGGGGTACGTGCGACTGTCGGCGCAACTGAGACGGGAGCAAGCGGGCCGCCCAGCATCATCTGTACCGCCATACCCATCGGCTGGCTACACTCCACGCCCAGCTCGGCAAGCGGTATCTTGAATTCGCAGGCCACTGCCGTGCCGTCTTCCGACAGGCCGGCGGCGGCCTGAAAATCGGTCTTCTCCCGATGCTTCCAGCCGTTCGCAGCCCAGCTCCAGCAGCTTGCCTGCTCTCCTCTCAGCAAGTACAGGCGGTCATCCGGCCTCACTACCAGCCCGCCATCGTTTTCCGGGTCCACGTAGACCTGGCACGTTACCTGCCGCGGATTGGCACGCCTGGTGACTCGTGCCGCCACGTACAGCGCCGTCGTCGTCATCTGGGCAAACACCTGGAACTGCCCGTCACCGGGGACTGCGAAGATTGCCGGCGCGCCGACCCATTCGCCGAGTTGCATCTTGCCGTCAATGATCGGCGCATCCACAAGCAGCGGCGCCTGCAGGTTTTCGCCCTTGCCCATGCCATAGAGCTTGCCGCTGCCCACCTGTCCCCACAAGTCCGGGCGCGTCGGCATGACCGCCAGGTGCACGGCCTGCGGAGAAATCGGCCCTCCGGGCCAACGGAAAAGGTACTTGCCCGGCGTCTCTGCTCCTGTAAGGTGCGTAAGCTGCCGCATCGGGCGGGAGGCGGCAGCGGGCAGCGACGCGGGGGCCGGCCCTTGCTCTGCTGCCGCAATGTGCACGCAGACGGCCAAGCCCAGCACTTGCGGCAGTCCCGAATCCGTGTACAAGTTGCCCAGCGCAATGGCAAATTCAAACACCGGCGTCGAGGTTTTCGAGGTGGCGGCAGCAAATGCCGCTACCGCCTCGGCGCCGATCCCGCGCTGCTGCACCTGCCATCTACCCGCATCACCTCGCAAGTATGATAAACGGTCGGGCCCCTTCTTTAGCACCTCTACCTTGTAACAGTGATGTTGCGGACCAAGCGCCTCAGCTTGCTGCCGGGGCGCTTCGAGGTAGACTTCGGCCCCCGTTCCCGGCCCCAGTGCTCCTTGGCCCTCAAAGGCAAAACACAAGTACAGGTTCATCTCGTCGTGCTTGGCATAGATGTCCAGCCGGGTACCGGGGAGCAGGGCGGCAAGCTCCACGGTTTGTTGCGGTGCATCATCCCACTCCCCCGGGGACATCCGCCCGTCTATCTGTACACCCATCTTGCGGACCGGCGCCGCAAGCAGCGCAGCGGCTGCGGCCGTCGCAGCCGGCTTGGAGGGGGACGATTCTGCAAGCGACAACCGGCCCCATGCCCGGGGGGTGGTTCCTACCGGCCCTTCTGCAGCCTGCGGCGGCCAGCAAACCGCAACAGTGCCTGGCCGCCGCCAAGCAGCCCCGGTGTTGCGCGTTCCTATTTGCTTGGTCGCCACCATGTATCCCTGGCGGCTGAAAGCATCGCCCAGGTCGTACATGCCGACCGCCAGAGCCGGCCATTTGCTGGTTTCCGGGTAGATTTGTTTCTGCACCAAGCCGGTCAAGTCATCATCCAGCCACAATGCCCCCACTTCCAAGCCATCGCCCGGGTCGCCCAGGCCCAGTGAGAAGCCCACATTCAATGCCGTCCCCGTACCCGGCCTGTCACCAACGGCTACCGCCGCAGTCTGCTGGCCGCCATGCAGGGTATAGGCAACGGGAATGTTCATGTGCACGGCCCCGGTGGAGGCCACCTGCCCCGAAGCATCGCGGGGCACTACGCTGCCGGCTGCTCCATAGACGACCTGTCCGGGGGCATGATTGTCGGCACTGACACCAGCCGCCAACAGCAATCCCGCCGTCAAGGCCAGTACAAGCTTGTTCATTGGCTCCCCTCCCGCTATCTAGCCGTCAGCAACCCGGGCGCCGCCCGCACAGGCGGCCGTCACGTCCCCGTGGCACGGCGGGGGCGGCGGCGCGGATGACCCGGGCACAGCACGCCGTGGACAATATACCAAACCTCGTCGTCGCTGCAGCCTGCCAAGACCTTTTCGATAACGCTTTTGATGGCAAGGCGATCCTCGTCCGTGAGATCATCCTTGTCGAAACCCGCCGCCTGGCTCTTGGTCCGGTACCAGTCACACTTGCCCCCGCAGACATACTTGTGCAGCAGGTCCCGTGCTTGCTGCTGGTCTACGCCGCGCGCCTGGGCGACGCGCCGGAGGATCTCCGCCACCTGCATCTTCTCCTGTTCAGTTGCCTCATCCATTGCGTTCACCTCGCAGTCAATCGGCAAACCTCCGGGGCCGTGCGCTGCGATCGGCATTACTTCTGTGGCACAGTCGCAGGCCCCAATCAAGGCGTAGAAGGTGCCGGCGTGATTGTCAAGGCCTGTATCAAGGCGCTGTCAGCCCCTGCCGGCCTGGTGAGCCTGACCAGGTGCCAGCCGGCCTCGGCGTGCACCACGTAGCCGTCCTCCAGCGCCACCGGAGCGGATTCGTCGAAGGCAACGCTAATGTCGCCGGGCGTCTGCGGGCACTCCACGGTTAACAGCCAGGTGCCGGCAGGCAGGTAAACGGTGAAGACAAGCGTATCTCCCCCTGCCAGCTTGACCGCCCTCCAGCCCATGGCGCCAGCGAGCGGCTCGTCGCGCAACTTGCTGGCCGGCAGGTTGCATCCAGCGGCCGATATTCTCAATTCGCCGGATTCAAGGGCCGCGGCAACCTGCTGCTTGTAGGCATATACCACGTCGCCGGGTTGGACTCCAGAGGTGGCATCAAGCATTGCACGCAACATGCCGGGCCCGTGAGCCGCCTGCACCCACAGGCAAAAGCCGATATAGTATCGGAAGGCATCCGGGCCCACGCCGCCCAGGAGCAGGGAGTCAGGCCCTTGCTGCAGCCAGAACGATATGTCTCCGAGGCAATCGCGGGCGATATAATCTGCTATCTGCAATCTGTCCTCGCCCCACAGGTGGCTGACAGCGTTCCGGGCCGGCGCGTCAGGCCAGCGGTGGCCGGTTACCAGTTCAGCCTCCGAGGCCAACCACTGCATCGCCAGCCGCTCGCCCAGCACCCCGTTGGCAAGGGCCTCCGGCTCGGTGAACCGTCCCACCGGAGGAAGGAGGTAATGCCCCAGTTCGTGGGCCACCTGGCGGGTCCACTCCACGGGCGTGCGCCTCGTGTCCACGTCATACAGGTAGATGTTGTCATCCCACATTTCGGCACCTGTAGGTCCCAGCTCCGCCATGTAGATGCGCAGCAGGTCGCTGCCGGGTCGTGGGACCGGCCGCCCCAAGTACAGCTCGTTGTAACAGGCAATGCGCAACGCCATGTGCATGAGATTGGGGACCAGCTTCGTGTAATCCGTCCCCGAGCGGCTGATAGTCGCCGACGGGTAGTACAACGCAATTCTCAGGTCGGCAGTATCACCATCGGGGCGCAAAATGAAACCGTAGCATACCGGCGGCGCCTCCTGCAGCGGGTATCTCCACCGACAAGGCCCGCCCGTGCCGTCCCATCTCCTCGGGGAACAGCAAGCAAGTGGTATAGGCAAAGTGCTTGGCGACCTCCTTGTCCGTGACGCGCACCCGGCAGCTATCGGTCACCAACGACAGGGGGCTGAACTTCACCTGCGAGAACTTGATCCAGCGGGGGAATGGCCCTTCAAGGAACATCACCTTGAACCGGCGCAACGCGTACTGGTATTGAGGCTCGATACTCAAGACCTGCCCGTATTCGGCCAATGCTTGTTCGCGACGGCCCAATTTCTCATATATGTAGCCCAAATTGGCATGGGCGTCAGCGTACTTGGGATCCAACGCGATGGCTTGCTTGAGCAATTGCTCAGCAGCCTCGTACTGCTTGCCTGCCGACAGCTTGCGTGCTTGGTGCACGAGGGCGACTGCCTTCTCATGGTCGGTCTCCAAGACCTGCGCCCACGCACCGGACGCGACGACCAGCACGATGCTCACGCACAACAAGCTTCGCATAAGCTTCCTCATTGCTCAATGGCACCTGATACGCGCCACGATTTCGTCAACGAGTCCATAATTGGCTATGTCCACGAAGGTTTGTATCACGTAGATCTTGTTTTCCTCCGGGCAATGCCAAAAGCACGCAATCAACCGGTCGGCATATAGCTTGCCGCGTAAATGGCGGAGCAACCGCTGGATTGCCTCGTGAAACATGATGCGATCACCGATAACCCGCAGCCCCTCGTGGCCATGGAACTGCTCCGGCTCGGCGCGCGGGCCATACTTGCGGAACTTCTTCCAGTATTCCTGGCGCGCCCAATCGTTGAGGGTCTTGCCCTTGAGCGCTACGTTGGCCAATCCCCAGCGCGCCGCGGTGATCGTTTCCGTATCATGCTTGAATTCCAGCTCCACTTCCCCGGCAACCAGCCGTTGCTTGGTGGGCCTGAACACTGATGGCAGCTCCAACTCGAAGTCGTACACCGCCCATAGTGTCCAGTCACCTTCAGGATGATCGCGGATGGAGCGGATGATTTGCTCAGCCAGCGGCACCAGGTCTTTTTCCTCGGGCGCTCCTAGTACTTGGGCAAACACCGTTCGGCCGCACTTCTTGCATGACCATGCCGCGCCCACGGCCTTTTGCGAACCCTCCCAGGCGAAGGTCTTCAGGCCGGATTTGCCCAGCTTGCTGCGGCTGAGTGCCCGGTCACCGCGCTGGATCTTGATTTCCTCCTTCATCTTCTTCTTGCGCAGCTTTTTGGTCTCGGCCAGGTACCTGTCAACTACCGC
>JALGVG010000157.1 GCA_029819875.1 Candidatus Zipacnadia bacterium
AAACCAGTAGGCATCCGTGTACCTGGAGGCCGCCTTGGCGGATGTGAAGTTGGTTGACCAAAAGCCCCCCTGCCCCGGTAGTGGATAGCGGTAATTGACGCAACGCCCCTCCAGATAGTGACTGTACGCCACAATCGAGGCCGGCCCGCGGTCCTCCAGCACCCACACAATGTCGTTGGGCGTCAATTTGCCAAGAGTCCGCAGGTAGTCGCGGAATAGCTCGATATACGGCAAGCTGTCGTCCTGGGGATTGTCGTAGTAACACGGGACCGTAAAGTACAACTGTGTATCCGGACTGACCGACTTGACGGCATCGTAGATGAGGTTTATGCGCGCCGCGTCGGCCCGCGCCGGGTGAGCATCCGGGTACGCAGCCTTGTCCGCCTCCTCGCGCTGGTTCCAGAACTTGTCTATGTACTTGTCGAACCATCCCGCATCCGTGCAATCATGCCATATTACCAGGCCGGGCCTGCTGTTGGCGGCATTGCGCTTGTACGCCTCAGCCCACGCCTCGTTAAGGCGCGCATCCGACCAGTTGTACGGCTTGATGCCAAGCTCGGCCGCCTTGCGCCCGATGTGTTGCATTGTCCAGTACCCGGTCCCGGCTCTGAACCCCCGGGTGCGCAGCCACTCGTTCAGTTCACGGTTATCCCCGCTGTAGCAGCTCACGTTGTACTTGAGCGCAAGCACGCGGGCCATCCGTTCCTTCATGGATGTAACGCCGTCGTAGTTTGATTCGTAGACAGCCTCCACCGACGTCATTCGCCACTGGAAACCCGGCCAATCGCGCACGCTCGCACTATATGCGCGCACGTCTCCGTCATGGCCGCGCCGCAGAAGCTGGGCAAACGACCCTGCTGCCCAGTAGGCGCCCTGGTCGTCTGACCCTATCAACAGCACATATCGCTTTTCGCCCTCTTCGTGTACGGCAATGCGGTAGCCCTGGGGCCCGGGTTCGCCGGCCGTCACGTGTATGCCCTCGGCGGCAGCTAACTCGTCAAGCTTGCGCATGGCGCCCGCCGCTCCTATCAGGACGTAAGTCACGGTGCCCCGCGGCGCGCTATCGCCCTCTTGCAACACCGGCAGAGGTTGCGCGTCTGGAGCGATACGGCGCAGTTGTGCGTTGAGGTCCTCGGCTGCTGCCTGCAGGGTAGGGGAGGGGTTTGACGGCAGGACAATGACGGCTTGTGCCCCGCTTGGTGTGCTGATGCGGATGTCCAAGCGGCCGTAAGTCGCTTCCCGGGGAGTGGGGAAGATGAAGACCTCGGGAGGCTCTATTTTGCCGTAGTCCACCTGCTGGGCATGGCCCGCGCTCAGCAACACACCGCATATGCAAGCCGCCCAGACCATGCTGGAGCACCACGAATGCTTCATCATGCCACCGTCCTTTCCCCGTGACATGGCGTTTGCTTTGTGGTGTCAACTTCCCGGCCGGCCGGATCGATACCTTCAAGTGGAGTAACTGCATAAGCGGACCGACTTTTCACCACTGCGGCCTCTTCCTTCGCTCGTCTGCAATGCCGGAGACGGCTGCGGGTCGTTGCCGTGCGCCGGCGCAAATTGGGGAATTGACAGGCGCGTATCTGGACGCTATACTTTCATAACAGCAGACTATAATTGTTCGGTTCTCACCGTTCCGGTGGGCGCGTGTTGGGGTGCCCGCCGTTCTATGTGCACGAGCGCATGGGAGGCACGCCTGTGGAAGAATTCGATATTGATACATTGATTGGTGACGAAGGCAACACATACGCATTGGTAGTACTGGCAGCCAAGCGCGCCCGGCAAATCAAGGACGGATCGCCACCGCTGGTGGAAACAAACTCGCGCAACCCCTTGACAATTGCCCTGCAAGAGATTGCAGAAGGAAAGGTCCGCATCGCTCCGCGTGACAACCAGGATAAGCAGGGGGATACTACCGATACGGCGGCCGAGGCTGAGGCTGCAACAGAGCAGCAACCGGCCCAAGCAGAAGATGAAGACGCCCTCTAGGTGGGGTGAATGGTCGCGTGGACAAGGACTATTATGACCTGCTGGGCGTGGACAGGAACGCCTCGCAGGAAGAGATAAAGAAGGCGTACCGACGCTTGGCGCGTAAGCTTCACCCGGACGTCAACCCTGACGGTGCCGAGAAATTCAAGGCAATCAGCGAAGCCTATGCGGTCTTGTCCGACCCTCAAAAACGGGCACAGTATGACCGCTTCGGCACCACTGACCCCACTGCTTTTGACTTTTCCGGCGGCTTTCCCGACATTTTCGAGATTTTCAACGCGGCGTTCTCCGATACCCCCTTCGGCGCCGACTTCTCCGCGCCCCGCCAGGGCCAAAGTCTGCGCTACGAGCTGACCATCAGCCTCGAAGAGGTCCTCCATGGAGGCAGCCGCGAGATCGAGTACCAGCGCATCAGGTTGTGCCAGCGCTGCGGTGGGACGGGTGCTGAACCGGGGACCACGCTGCGTACCTGCCCCACCTGCCGGGGCAGCGGGCGCATCAGGCATACCCAGCACACGTTCCTGGGTACGATGTCCACGATCTCTACTTGTCCCACCTGTCATGGCCGCGGCGAGGTGCTCACCGAGCCCTGCCAGCAGTGCAGGGGCCGGGGGCTGGAACGCGCCGTGGAGAAAACCACTGTTGACATTCCGCGCGGTATTGAAGACGGCCAGGAACTGGTGATCCGGGGAATGGGTCACGAGGCAGGCCCGGGCGCCCGGCCCGGCGATCTGCACGTGCGGTTTCATGTAGCTGAGCACGATACCTTCGTTCGCCAGGGGGCCGATCTCATCTTTCATCTACAAATCAGCTTCCCGCAGGCAGCCTTAGGCGACATCGTGACCGTGCCCAGCTTGGACGGCGAGGTTGAATTGCAGATCCCGGCAGGCTCAGAAACCGGCGACGAGCTGCGCCTGCCGGGGCGCGGGCTTCCCAGGTTGCGCAGCAACCGCCGGGGTGACCTGCGCGTCATCCTGCGTGTCGCGACCCCCAAGCGCTTGACCCGCCGTCAGAAGGAATTGCTGCTGGAACTGGCGCGCGAAGAGGGCAAGCAGATTCACCCGCAGGACGGCAACTTCTTTCAACGGATGAGAGATGCCTTCGGTGGAGGATGATTGTGTGGCAGCCAGCACACCGCATGAAAGCCGTCATCCGCAGGGCGAGCACCATGGTAGCAAGTGGCAGCAAGTTTCCGTGTTGTGCCCCCCGGAGGCTGTGGAAGCCGTTTCCGCGCTCCTGATGGCTGTTGTTCCCTCCGGTGTCCATATTGAACAGGCTGGCGATGAGGCTCAAGTGAGTGTCTATATTGCCCACCACGATGATCCGGCCGCGGCGCTTGCCCGAATAGAGGATTCATTGAAGCGCGTTGATGCCTCTCTCACCGGTGGCCGGCAGCTTACCGTCACAACGCAGTGGCGGGACGAGCAGCAATGGCTGGAGGCATGGAAGAAGGAGTATCGCTGCTTCCGGGTCGGTCACCGCCTGGTCATCAAGCCTGGTTGGGAAGGGTGGCCGCCGCGTGACGGCCACCTCGTCCCCCGAAAAGACGACGTCCTCATTGACATGGACCCCGGCCTGGCGTTTGGGACGGGCCGTCACGCCACCACGCGGCTGTGCCTCGAGGCCATTGAGCAGCTCATCCGACCCGGCGATAACGTGGCGGATATCGGATGTGGTTCGGGGATCCTGTCAATTGCCGCAGCCAAGTTGGGCGCCGGCCGGGTGCTGGCCGTGGACGCTGATCCGCTGGCCGTGGAGGTCGCCGCACGTAACTGCCTGCGCAATGCCGTCAACGACAAGGTTGTCGTCCTGCACGCCGACGGCTTGCCCGCGCAAGCCGGGGACTTCGCCGTCATCGTGGCGAACATCAACGCCTCTATCGTCAGTGCGCTGACTGCCGACATCGCCGCTCATCTCGCTGCCGGCGGACATTGCGTCCTGTCAGGGTTCACCGCCCAGCAGGCAGGCGAGGTGCGCCGTGCACTGGACGCTGCCACATTGCTTGAAACCGAGGCCTTGGAGGCCGAAGGATGGCTTGCCATCATCGCCGGTCGGGGTAATGGCCGATGAAGCGCCTGTTCGTGTCAGATGACGAAGTGCATGGTGACCGCTTGTTGCTGGGTGGTTCACGCCTGCACTATCTTCGCAACGTGCTGCGCGCAAAGCCCGGCGACCGCTTCATGGTGGTCAGGGAGAACGGCGAACAACAACTGGCTACCATCAGGCAGGTAACCGCCGAGGTGGTGAGCGCAACCTTGGCTGCCCCTCAGCCGTTGGACACCGAGCCGCCAATCCGGATAACCCTGTTCCAGGCCGTCATCAAGCACAAGCCGATGTCGTTGCTCATCCAAAAGTGCGTGGAGTTGGGGGTAAGCGCTATCGTGCCACTTGTCACCGAGCGAACGGTAGTGCGCCTGGGCCCCTCCCGCCGCGCTGCCAAGCAGCAGCGCTGGCAGCAAGTTGCAACGGAAGCCGCCAGGCAATCCGAGCGCGCCCACGTGCCCCCGGTATCCGAGCCGGTGGAATTCAGCCAGGCAGCATCAAGCTGGAAGGCAGGACCGGGCCTGTTGTTTGCAGAAAGGGAAGTTCCAGCAGGCAGGCTCACTGTCGCCGAAGCTCTCAAGGATCACCGCACCTGCCGGCAGGTGGCCGTCTTCGTGGGCCCTGAAGGGGGACTGACCGACAGCGAGATTGAACTGGCCCTCCGCCACGGGCTGGCGCCTGTCACCCTGGGGCCGCGTATTCTGCGCGCTGAAACCGCTGCCATTGTCGGCTGTGCCCTGGTCCTGTATGAACTAGGCTGCATGCAGTGAAATGGAGGCAATCACACGTGATACGACACATCACCCACTTTATAGCGATTGCATTGTCAGTTCTACTCCTCGGCTGCGTTCAGCGGGTTGACGTCGAGGCGCCCGCTGGTAACGCCACAGCCTCCCATCCCTCCGCGCGGCCGGCCAAAAGGGAAATTGTGCTCTACACGTGGACTGAAGTTGACGAGGTCAAGGCTAACCAGCACCTTATTGCCCAGTTTGAACAGACCCATCCCGGCGTCAAGGTGCGGTTGCAGAACGAGCCCGGCAGCCGTCAGGCGATGGCAAAGCTGCAGACCATGTTCGCCGGCGGAACAGCCCCTGACGTGATGAGCATTCACGGCGCTTATTATTATGCCTTCGCGGAAAAGGGCGTTCTCGCCGACCTGCACGACTTCATTGACCACGACCCTACCTTTGACCTGGCCGATTTCTATCCCCGCCTCGTGGAGCTGTGCACCTACAAGGGTAAGCTCTGTTCGCTGCCCCGCTACACTTCCGTGTACGCACTCTTCTACAACAAGGCGCTGTTTGACGCCGCGGGTCTGCCATACCCTGGCACCGGGCCGCACTGGACCTGGGACGATTACCTGCAGGCCGCCCGGAAGTTGACTCGTGACATCGACAGTGACGGCCACATTGACCAATGGGGTTGCATAATCGACTTTTGGGGAGCGAGGCTCTACCCGTGGCTGTGGTCGAACGATGCCAACCTGATGAACGAGGACCGCACCAGGTGCGTGCTGGATACCCCCCAGGCCATCGAGGCCATCCAGTTCCTGTGCGACTTGCGCCACAAGTATGTGGTCTGTCCTGAAACCAGCGCTGCCGAGCGCAACCAAGGACTGGACGCCTTTGCACAAGGAAACATCGCAATGTACATGACCGGTCCGTGGGACATCCAGACGCTCAACGACGTGGAAGGCTTGCAATGGGATGTAGCGCCCATGCCCTCGCGCAAGCGGCGCGCCACGATGCTGGGCACCGAAAACTACGCCATATCAGCCACCACTTCCCATCCCCAGGAGGCCTGGGAATTGTTCAAGTTCCTGCTCAGCGCTGACGCGCA
>JALGVG010000158.1 GCA_029819875.1 Candidatus Zipacnadia bacterium
AAGGTTTCTCGCCTCCCACACCCACAGGTTCACCACGTCAATATACGGCATCAGCTCTCCCCACAGCCTGTCCTCCAGCTCATGCGTATAAACCACCACCCACAGCCGCAGCCGCCCATTGGCCCCGGTCAACGCCTCGTGCACCCGCGCCATCTGCTCGCTGCCGGCCCCCTGCTTCTTCAGCAGCCCCAGCGCGTCGTCAAAGAACGCCCCGCTGACATTGGGAAACCTAAGCGACAGCCGGCTCAACTTCTCGGCCTCCGCACGAATGGTCTCCGGGCGCGCATCAGGCTGGTTGCGGAACGCCGTGCCCTTGCCGGGCTTACTCTCCTCCACCCACTTCCACTTCGAAATGTCCGCTACCACCTCGCGCTTGTCCGCCAGCTTGCCCAGCGTTATTTCGTTGTTGGGATGGAAGATGAGTATGCTGCGCTGCAGGCCGAAATACCGCGCACCCTCCCCCACGCCATAGATGGATGGCTCCACTCCCTCGTCAAACCCCAGCCCCTCCCACACCCACCCGACCTCTGCCAGCCTCGTTTTTGCCATCTGCCATCTCCCTCCCGTTGCAACGGCCGGTTGGTGAATACGCCAATTCCCTTCCTGCCTTGGCTTTTCCTGCCCCTGCTTGGAGCGCGTAGAAGGAATGCAGCCTGCGGCCGGCCAATTCTCTCCCTCTGAAGGATGCCCTATGACAGAGCTTGAACGCTTCCGCGAAACCATGAACTTCGGCAGCCCCGACCGCTTGCCCAACTGGGAACTGGGCATCTGGGGCCAGGTCAAGGACCGCTGGGCCGCCGAGGGCGCACCGCCACAGGCGTATGAAGGCGACTGGTGGGCAGGATGGGATGACTTCTGGGAATTCGACCGCCGCATCTACGCGCCGGTCAACATGGACATCATGCCCCCCTTCGACTACCAGGTCCTCGAGGAAACCGACCGCTATATCGTCGCCCGGCACGCCTACGGCTATGTCACCAAGGCCCTCAAGGAGAACACCGCCCACGGCACCCGCTGGTGCATGGACCAGTACATGCAGTTTGCCGTCCGCGACCGCGACACCTGGCAGGATGTCAAGTGGCGCTACGATCCCTCCACCCCGGGCCGCTACCCCGACAACTGGGACCAGCTCGCCGCCCGCTACAACCAGCGCGACGTACCCCTCATCTTCAAGTGGGCACATATCGGCTTCTACTGGTGCCTGCGCCAGTGGATGGGCACCGAGGCCCTCTCGCTGGCCTTCTACGACCAGCCCGCCCTCGTCCACGAAATGCTCGACCACCTGGCCGACTTCATCATCCAGGTCACCTCCCGCGCCCTGCATGATGTCGCCCAGTTCGAATTGTTCATCTTCGCCGAGGACTTCGCCTACAAAACCGGCCCCCTCTTCTCCCCGCGCATATTCGACGAGTTCTTCGCTCCCCGCTACAGGCGCGTCTGCAGCCACCTGCGCAGCAACGGCGTCCGCCACATCATGGTTGATACCGACGGCAACTGCGAACTGCTGTTGGGAAGAATGCTCGACTGCGGCATTGACACCATCTGGCCCTGCGAGCAGGCCGCCGACATGAACCTGCTGCGCATCCGCAAAAACTTCCCCGCCCTCCGCCTGATGGGAGGCGTCGACAAGCGCCAGCTTGCCAAGGGCAAGGACGCCATTGACGCCGAACTTCAAAGGCTCAAGCCCCTCCTCGACGCCGGCGGCTATATCCCCACCGTGGACCACACCGTCCCCCCCGAGGTCAGCTACGATAACTTCTGCTACTACATGGAGCGCAAAAAACAGCTCCTGTGCCGCTGAAGGTCACCCCTCCTCGGCCAGCACCGCGTCGCGCAGTTGCTGCCAGAATACCTTCGCCGAACGCGCCGCCTTGTTGCTGCCATAGTAGTGCCGCTCAAGATCAATATCCGCCCAAATCAGCGTCTGGGCATGCAGGTTGGCCGCCGCAACTATCTGCCCGTTGGGGTCTAGTATGTAACTGTCGCCGTATCCTACCCCCTCGTATCCCAGGCTCTCCTGGTAGCCGACCTCCACGTTATTGCCCCGCACGAAAAACACGCCGTTTTCCGTGGCCCTCGCAATGTGGTCATTGCGCACGTTCACGTAGTGGTCAATCAGCGTATCAGGGCGAATGTAGTTGTAGTGCGGCGCAAAGATAATCTTGGCCCCCTTCATCGCCATTATCCGCGTCGGCTCCGGGTAGGCGCCGTCCGCGCAGATGATAACCCCGAACTTGTGGCCGTTCTTGTCAAATACCGGCGTCTCCCGGCCCGGCGTAAAGTACCCCACCACCGGGAAAGCCTTCGAGTACGTCCCCTTCACTTCCCCCCGCTCCACCACCACCACGGTGTTGTACAAGTCCTCACCCCGCAGCTCGTTGAACCCCACCATGAACATCACCGGGTAATCCTGCGTCGCCGCCAACAGCTCCTGCGTCTGCGGGCTGTAAAGCGGCCACGCGTTCTGCCGGCAGTCCTCCTCGCTGGCAAAGTACCCGCCCAGCAGCGATTCGGGAAACGACATCAATTCAATCCCCCGCTCCGCCGCCATCTGCAGCCCCTCGCACACCGTCTCCAGGTTCCTCTCAAACTCGCCGGGATGACATACACACTGGTAATGACCGATACGCAGCATTCTCGTCCTCCTTTGCTAACCATTGAAAACCACGATGTTGTTATTCGTTGCCCCCCTTAAACTCCCTACCTGCCGCCGGCAGGTTACCCCGCTGCCGATATCCGCCTCCGCGGAAGGGTTCGCCGGCCCGGGGGGGAAATCTAGCCATATACTGGCCGTCACGACAAAGGAGAGATAAATATGAAGTATGGTGTCATCCACTACAATGCGCCGGGCAACACCGTCGAAGAATTCCTGCAATGGGCTGCCGACACCGGCTTTGACAGCGTCGAGCTTCAGATCGGCGACGTCTGGGACGGCGAAAGCAGCTTCGAGGAGGCCTGCAAGCGCGCCGAACAGCTCAGGGACGAGCTGCAGGCCCGCGGACTGACTTGCTCGCAGCTTGCCGCCGGCAATGACTTCATCGTGCTCGACGAAGAGCAGGTCGCCTTCCAGGTCGAGCGCATGCGCAAGTGCTGCGAGTTGGCCCAAATCCTGGGCACCAACACCATCCGCACCGAGGGCGGCCGCCCCAAGGACGAGGTGCCTCCCGACCGCTGGGTGGAGGCCATGGCCGGCTGCCTCAAGCGCTGTGTCGAATGGGCCGAGCCGATGGGCATCAGGTTCGCCGTCGACAACCACGGCTACGTGACCAACGAGTGGCCGATCCAACTGCAACTGTTTGAGGCCGTCGGCTCCCCCTGCGTCGGCGCCAACCTCGACACCATGAACTACCGCTGGTTCGGCCACGACCTGGACAAGCTGCACGAAATCTACAAGGCCATCGCCCCCTATACCTTCCACACCCACCTCAAGGACGGCTTCGACAGCCGCCAGAACTACAAGGGCCAGGCCCTCGGCGAGGGCGAAATCGACCTGCTGTGGGCCGTCCAATGCCTCAAGGACGCCGGCTACAGCGGAGTGTGGTGTGCCGAATACGAAGGCTCCGAGGATCCGGCCATCGGCTACCGCAAGTGCCTGGAGTGGATGAAAGCAAATCTCTAAACCAGCGGCCAAAAAGTTTCAGGGGCGCGCCCGGTCCTCGGCGGCGCGCCCCACTTGCTGTCTATCGGCTTGTCCCCTGCTGTGGCCCCATCCGCCCTATTGGCCCTCCGTCAGCCTTATCCGCGCGTAGCACAAGGTCCCCCCCGGCTTGCCCGCGCAGGTGCCGTACACGTCTATGATATGCGACGGCTCGCACCCCGCCCGCCATGTAGCCGTCATGAAGCTGGTGAACGGATGCTGCAGCTCCACCTTCACCGGCTCCCCGAGGCTGTGGTCGGGGTAGATCTCCACAATGCGGTTCTCGCTGACCTTGTTGCCTTGGGCGTCCGAACCGCTCACGTAGTACAACACGAACAGCCGCCCGTCCTCCGTCACGTGGAAGCGCCCCCGACCGGGAGTCTCGCTGGACTGTCCTTCCCCTCCGATGCCCAACGTCCGCCGGGCGATCACCTCGCCGTTGCGCACCACCGCGTAGTTCAAAGCCTGCGTTATCTTCACGTCGGGAAAGAACTTGTCCCGCATCCGCCAGTCCGTGCTGGTCTCGTTCCACAACACGTGCACGTCCCCCGAAGGGTCCACCCACAGGTCGCCGGGGAAGATGTGTCCCGCAGTCTTGTCACGGCTGGCAATCTCCACCCAGTCGTGGAACTTGCCGCTGGTGATGTCATCACTCCACGTGAAAAACAGCCGCCGGAAGTCGTAATCCCATTCCCGGCCCGTCAGCTTCTTCTTGAACTCGTGCCACTCCGGGTACGGCTCCATGATGTCACTTACCCCACAGAAGTAGACAGCACGGTCCTTCAGCGCCACGTTCGGATAACACACCCGTATCGGCTGCGGCTTGGGATACTCCGCTCCCCACGGGAAGTCAACCTCCCCTTGCGCCGCCCATTCCCCCTTGTTGTTATAAAACGTCCAATAAAACTTGTCGTATGCGGTGTTGTATATCAATATGAACTCGCGGTTTCGCCCGTCCGCCGCAAAGCTGCGGTAGGTGTGGCCGTGAAACCTTATCTGCGTGTTCCACTTCGGCACCAGCACCTCGTATTGCCCCGTCAGCGGGCTGCCCAGAAACTTCAGCACCTGCGGGTGCGCCTCGTTGTCATACTCGTCCGGCTTGCTGGTGTTGGGGTTCGTCGACAAAAACAGTGGCCCGCCGGGGAAAGCAACCAGCGGACAAGGTTCGCGCTCGTGCGTGTCCCCGCCGTCACGCAGCAGCTCCCAGCCGTCCTGCGCGCGCTTAAACAGCAGCCAGCGCACGTTGTTCAGCGGCTTGTAATCAGGCAGTGTCTCCAACCCGCTGATGTAAACATCCTCGCCGATGCGCACAATGCACGTCGAACCATAGCTCCACAGCGGCCCCGCACCATTATTGGCACTCACGTACTCGTAGACTTCCTCCTCAACCTCGACCACCGGCCTTACCTGGGCTGAAGCTGCACTCATTCCCCCAAGCATTGCAATACAAATCATCGCAATCAAGCCTCTTTTTGTCATGTTTTTCCCTCCTGAGGGTGCCATGCGCCCCTCAACAACGTTGTTGCCCGCGGCGGCGCTGCATCCCCGTTGTCTGCACCCAATCCGCGCTCCTGCGCCGCAGACCTCGTCGCGTATTCGCGGGCGCTTGCCGCCAAACCTTCCCGGGAAGGGAAGTTTTCCTGGCGGGAGAATTAATCTGCACCGATGGCACGCCCGGAACACTACTTCACCCGCCGTCCCGCCGTCCCTTCGCGGCCCGCTGTCTTTCAAACAACCCTGGCCGGCCGCCGGTTCCATTTTGTTTCCGACAAGGGCACCTTCTCTCACGGGCGCGTGGACTCCGGCAGCCGCCTGCTGGCCGAAACGATGCGCCTTGACGGCGCCTGCAACGTCCTCGACCTGGGCTGCGGCTGGGGAGTGCTGGGAATAGTGGCGGCCTGCAAGTGGCCTGCCTGCCAGGTCGTCATGGTTGACATCAACGCCCGCGCCTGCGAGCTTGCCAGGCAAAACTTGGCCCTCAACCACGTAACCAACGCCCAGGTGCTCTGCGGCGATGCACCCGCCGTCCTGGCCGACCGCCGCTTCGACGCCGTCATGTGCAACCCTCCCATCCGCGCAGGCAAGCGCCAGGTCATGCGCCTGTTGCAAGATGCAGCGGCCCGCCTGCCCGGCGGCGGCGTGCTGTGGCTGGTGGTGCGTACCGACAAGGGCGCCAAGAGCCTGGCCCGCGACCTGGCCGGCGATTTCGCCGATATCCAGACCATTGCG
>JALGVG010000159.1 GCA_029819875.1 Candidatus Zipacnadia bacterium
CTGGCCGACGTCCTGGCGCGCGGCACATTGCTCGCAGATGTCAAGTGCTCTGACGACAGCCTCAAGTTTCGGGCCGTTACTAGCCACGACAACAAGGTCTACATACTGGCAGCCAATCCATCGCCCAAGCCGTTGCGCGCGTGGCTGAGACTACCGCTCGCGATTACAGACGCTCGCTTGCTCGCTTCCGGCAAAGAGTTGACACCGCGTGGCCGTACTCTCAAGGTGGAGCTAGGGCCATGGGGAGCTGTTACAATCGTGGCAGATATAATGCCGCATTCCGCCCAATAATCCGCCGACCAGTCGCGTGGTGCGATACGATTAAACATGATCGGTGACAACAGCACGGTGGAGGAATTGCGACTATGGATGAGTTACATCACGAGCGTCAACCGATGCACTGGCTGATGTATGCCATCTCCGTTACCGTGGCAGTCCTTTTCATCGCCAAGGCTGCTTGGATGTCTACCACGCACCAGGCGGAAGCTTGGTGGCCGTTTGCAGTTGCTTCCGGTTTCTTTGTCTTGGTGGTTGCCGTGCTTGCCAGCGGAATGCACGTCTCGGTCCGCCAGGATGGGATCAAGGTGACATACGGCGTCCTGGGTTGGCCGCGCTGGATGTTCAAGCGCGAGGACATCGAGTGGTACCGCCCCGTCACCTTCTCGCCCCTGCGTGACTTCGGCGGCTGGGGCATCAAGATGGGCAGGGGCAACCGCATGTGCATCAACGCTCGCGGCAACAAGGGTGTTGAGATCAAGCTACACGGCCGCAAGCGCACATATGTCATCGGCTCTGACGACCCGGACGTACTGGTAATAGCTATCAAAACCGCCACCGGCATTCCACCACGGGAAGGTTAACGTCCAATGCACAGGATATGTCTAATCGTGGCCGTTTGTGCGATCACGGCGGCATCGCTTCTGGCCGATGAACAGGCCACTATCACCATTCGCGACCAGGTCATTCGCCCCCATCTGTCCCCGGTCGAATTCTGCGGCGTGAACTGGGAATATACCGGCTACCTGCACACTCTCCGTCACATCTGGAACAATTGCTACAAGGAGTTCATTGACTTCCTGAAAGCCAACGGCCTTCATACTTTCCGCTATCCCGGTGGCGGCAATGTCAGCCACTTTTACCCCGGTGTGCCCGGCGCAGCATGGTATAAGCAGTTCATGGAGACGGCCACGGGCCCCTACGCCCAGGATGATTGGATTGAATACGAAGAGTTCCTCAGGTTCCTGGCAGACGGCGACTTTCGAGCCATCATTCAGCTTAACACCTTCTCCGCCTTCGACCCTCGTACTTCCCGCATCCGCCCGCTTCTTACCAAGGACAAGCAACTTGACGGCGAGGCTTTGCAGTTGGCGGCGCAGGCCGCCGCCTGGGCTGTTCAATATGCCAAGGATAATGACCTCGCCCGTTATATTGCATACTGGGAGATCGGGAACGAGGAGTACTTTACATATACTCCGCAGCAATATGGTCGCATCGTCAGTGAATTCATTGATAGAATGCGGCAGGTGGACCCGAATATCCACTTCCTTGTCACCACGCAGTGGAGCTTCCCTTCCTCGCCCAGTGATCGCCTCTCCTGGTCGGCCGGCGTGGTGCGTTATTTGGCGGCACACGGCTTGAGCAGTGCAAACATAACCTTTGTCAACCACGAATATGCCTGGGCCATGAACGACCAGACGCACACGGCCTTCGACGAGTGGCAGCGCTACGTGGGGACCAATCCCACCGATCGCCATGAACAGCCGTGGGGCCGCCTGCCGTGTTCACCCTATGAGTTGTTGTTCCGTATCTACGACAAAAACGGCTTTGAGGGAGCCGATGTCTACGTCACGGAATTTCGCTACGGATGGATGACCAACACCTACAATAAGTCCTTGGCCTCGGGGGTAGGCAACCTGAACCTGATTTTGCATTACCTGAAGCAGCCGCGCATAAGGGGCTGCATATTTCATAGCTTGCTGCACGGTAGCCGCGTGGACGAGGCCATCAAGCGCCCCTTCACCAACTGGGGCTTCAACATGATAGAGTACACCCCGACAGCCGGTGTTCCCCATAACTTTATCAGCACTCCCATCTCTCAGGGTTATCGTCTGCTTGACAGGTTCTGTCACGGCAGCCTGCTGGCGGCTGATAGCTCGACGTGGAATCTCAATGCCGCGGCTGCCCGGGACGGTTCGACCCTGCGGCTGCTGGTGGTCAATCGCACGCGGCACGACGCCCGGTCGGCGGAAAGCAACACCGTAAACGCCACCCTTGTTTTGCCGCAAGACTGGCAGGTTGAGGCAGCTACCGCGTATCGCCTGACCGGCGGCAGCCTGGCCGATCGCAGTGCAACGCCCGGCACGTATGACGATGTCCACGAGATCCTGGTGCATCGCCAGGACTTGAAGCTACCCGAGGGGGGAGATTTTGTGCTACAATTCCCTCCGCATTCTGCAACACTCGTCGAATTGACCCTCAATACAGGATAGGAGCACTGCTCCGTCGCTGCGCGGCGTGGACAACTAATGTTAACCGCCTCCTCACATCGTATCATCAGCGTCTTGACTGCCGTGCTAGGCATCGTAGCCGTCGGCTACATCAGCGTCGTGCGCATCAACCAGGAACGAGCCAACAACACCGTGGCCATCGCAGTGGACTACACGGAGGTAAGCCAGGCCGCCGCGCTGTCCGGCGTCACCGTCGGCAAGTTCCTCGTTGATCTCCGCCAAGCCGGCGCAACACACGTGGCCGTGACCGAGCAAAGCCTCGAGCAGGCGCGCCTTGAATGGACCGCCCGCGCTGCAAGCCAGTTGCGAAACAAGGTACCCGGCTCGCAGTATTCACCGACCGGCAGTGTCCCCGCCGAGTCTGCGCCCCCGATGCCGCAATTGGGCGTCGGTTATGATGAAACCGCGGTCCAACTGGTGCACAATGCGGGCCTTGGCATCATCGCCCGCCCTCTGCCCGATTTCGTGCACACTCCCCCTGCGGCGAATGTGGCACTGGATACGGCCAAGCACATCGGCGCCCGGCTGGTGGTCTTTGCCGGTCCCAAGGTCCTCGGCTACAAGGGCCTTATCAGTTTCGTAGCGACCGGCATGCAGCGGCGCAGATTGGCTTGGGGAATGATCGAGATGGTGCCCCAGGCCGGCGAACATGCCCTTGCCAAGGCCTTGGGCTACAAGCTCATCCGCACCCACTCCATCTCGGCCTCGGAGATGGAACAAACCTCCATCCCCGAGGCAATCCAGCGCTTCAGTCTGGCTGTTCGGGAACGCAAGGTGCGCCTTTGCTACGTGCACTTGTCCTTCACCGGCACTGACCCGCTAACGGACAATGTGCGCTACGTCCACCTGCTTGCTCGCCGCCTGGCAGCCGACGGTTTTCACCTTGGGTCACCGGCTCCCTATTCGCCTGTCGCTGCGCCCCCTGCCATCAGGCTCCTTCTCATGCTCGTGGTGGGGCTGGGCGCAGCCATGCTGTGGGCGGCCACGCTCGGTATCGGCGGCCCAAGGCTTTCATGCGCTGTCGGCGCCGTGTGCACTGCGCTTGCGTCCGCTTTGGGATGGCCTGGTTCTATTCGTCGGCGTCTCGTTGACCAGCCTGTTCGGCGGGCTGGTCGTGGCTGCTTTTCTTACCGACCTGCCGCACCTGGTGGGAGTACAACTGTTTCGCGGCGTCAAGCTTGCGCAGCTCCTGCCACTGGTGGTGGTTGCCTTCGTATTCGCTGCGCGCAGTGCCACCTCGTATCGCCAGGTGCGTTGGGAAACGGGGGAGAGGGGGGCCGAATGGCCGGCTCTGCGGGCCGGCTTGCAGGAAGTGCTGAGTTATTCGGTCCGTTACTGGCACGTGCTGGCCGTGGCATTCGCACTGGGGCTGCTGGCAATGCTGGTGATGCGTTCGGGCAACGAGCCGCTGCTGCCCGTGTCGGGGTTGGAGATCAAGCTACGGGCCTTGCTGGACAGTACGCTGGGTGTACGGCCACGCACCAAGGAGATATTCTTTGCCCATCCCCTCATGGTGCTGGCGCTCATCTGGCTGTGCCGAGGCAGGCGGCGGGGCTTGTGGATACTTCTCACCGCAGGCGCCATCGGGCAGGTCTCCATCGTCAATACCTTCTGCCACTTGCACACGCCCTTGCTCGTCTCCCTGGCGAGGGCTTGCAACGGCTTGTGGATCGGTATCATCGGGGGAATAATATTGTGGGGCCTCATCTGGCTGTTCACCCGGCGCATCGTTGTGCAGTCACGGCCGGCCGATCCGGGCGGGTAGATCATGCGTGTTCTCATCTCCGGCTATTATGGGTTCGGCAACATCGGCGACGAGGCGATACTGGCCACCCTGGTGTCGGTGCTCAGGGAACGCCGGCCTGACATGCAAATATGCGTCTTGTCGGCCAAGCCTGAACATACCGCAACCGCATATCAGGTGCAAGCCGCTCCTCGTTGGGACCTGCGGTCTATCTGGCGCGAATTGAAAGCCGCTGACCTGTTCATATCCGGAGGCGGCGGACTTCTTCAGGATACCACGAGCCTGCTTTCGCCCCTCTATTACTTGGGCTTGATGCGCCTGGCACGCGCTGCAGGCACGCCTTACGTGATCCTGGGTCAGGGGCTGGGACCACTGCGCCGCTCGCTTGTTCGCTGGGCGGCTCGCAGGTGTCTGTCCCGTGCCGCGGCCATTACCGTGCGCGATGCAGAGTCGCTTGCCGTGGCGCGTTCGTTGGGCGTAACAGGCGAGATCAATGTAACCTGCGATCCGGCGATACTGCTGCAGCCTGCGGAACCGGCCAGCATTCAAGCGCTGCTGGCCGGCCATGGTGTGAATACTGCTCGCCCCTTGGTGGGCATAACCGTCCGGGTGTGGCCGCATATCGAGTCGGTCACCGATGCCATTGTGCCCCTGCTGCAGGCGGCTCGTGATCAGTGGGAGGCCGAAATCCTGCTCATTCCCTTCCAACCCCCCGGCGATGTCGCCCTTGCCTGGCGCCTGGCGGCGGAAAGCAAGGTGCCTGTCATCCTTCTCGACCAGCTCTCTGATCCCCGCCAGTGTGTCGGCGTAATCGCCCGGCTGCGGTTGCTGGTCTCCATGCGGCTGCACGGGCTTATCTTTGCCGCTGCCCAGGCAGTACCTGCCATCGGCCTTGCCTACGACCCCAAAGTGCTCGCTTTCGCCGGGCAGGCAGGCCAACCCGCCTTTTCCTTGGCCGAACTGCAACCTGACGCCCTTATCGCGAAGGCGCGTGAGATCCTGGAAAATGCGGACGCGACGACTGCTACGCGACGCTTGTCCGCGCGCCGATTGCGCCGTGCTGCCCTGGCTAATTTCGACGTCCTGGACTGCGTCATCGCCGGGCTGGCACCCCGCAAGGTTGACGATGTCGCCCGCTGATATACCGTCGCCGGTCCGCCTGCCCGGCCTCGACCACTCAATTGCGCCTCGCGTTGGCATTTCATCCAGGCCGCGGTTTTTCTGCCCGCATCAGCCTGTTGCCGACGCCTTGCCCGCGCTCTTGAACCGTGGTATACTGTACCTAATAGTCGCATTGTTGCAGGCCGTATCACTAGAAAATGCAGGAGGTCAGTCATGACCCTTAAAGAACAAGTAACCGAGGTGTTGGACGAGGTACGCCCCGCCTTGCAGGCGCACAGGGGCGACGTGGAACTAGTGGATGTCCTCGAAGAGGAAGGCATCGTCAAGGTTCGGCTGCAGGGCGCTTGCCACGGCTGCCCCATGGCCCAGATAACCTTGACTATGGGCATTGAGCAGGTACTCAAGGAGAGAATCCCCGAAGTGAAAGCTGTTCAAGCTGTAGAGTAATCCCCTCGCAATAGGAGGCACCATTATGAAGTTCTTCGTTGATACCGCCAATGTTGAGCAGATTCGCCAGGCTAAGGCTTGGGGGCTTTGCGACGGTGTGACCACCAATCCCACGCTCGTCGCCCGCGAAGGACGCGACTTCCGGGAGGTTATCGAGGAGATCTGTTCGATTGTCGACGGCCCCGTGAGCGCGGAAGCCGTCACCACCGAGGCCGACAGCATTCTGGCCGAGGCCCGCGAGTTGTCCAGCTGGGCTCCCAATATCGTGGTGAAGATCCCGCTCATTCCCGAGGGTATCAAGGCGGTACGAATGTGCGCCCAGGAGGGCATAAAGACCAACGTAACACTGTGTTTTTCGCCCCTGCAGGCCCTTATTGCCGCCAAGGCGGGGGCCAGCTATATCTCGCCGTTCGTCGGACGCCTGGATGATATCTCGCACCAGGGAATGGAGCTTGTCCACCAGATACTGCAGATCTACCAGAACTATGGCTTCCAGACCGAGGTGATCGTTGCCAGCGTGCGCAACCCGCTTCATGTCGTCGAAGCGGCCATGATGGGGGCACACATCGCCACCGTTCCCTTCGACGTGCTGGCCAAGTTCTTCAACCATCCCCTTACCGATGTCGGGCTGAAGAGGTTCCTGGCTGACTGGGAAAAGCTTCAGCAAGAAATCAAGAGCAGCTAGATGCTACTCGTCCACAGGCCCCTACACTGCAACCGAACTAGTATGCAACATTCACAGCGTTCGGCTGTCAGATAAACTGCACACCTTCGAGCGTTGCAGGGAGATGTTGGCTTGTGGATAGGCGCCGTTTTATGGAAATGCTGGGACTGGGGCTGGGAGGCTTGGCCCTGGGAAATGGGTTTTGGCCGACGCCGGCCCCGGCTGCCCGGTCGCCGAAGCTCGCCACGGTGGCGCTAGCCAGGACCGATCACGTCTTCCTGAAGGGTGTCTTTGCGCCGGCATTTGCCTACCCCGAAGGCAAGATTGACTACGCATCCCTGCAGGCCGTCGTGGATGGCGCAATGCAGTTGCTCACCGGGCTCAAGCAACCGGCCGACCAGTGGGCCAAGTACGTGGGAAGCCAAGACCGCGTGGGTATCCTCGTAGATGTTCAGCGTCCGCCGGTGCCTATTATCCTGGTGGAATGCATCATTGACCGGTTGGTCCAAGCCCGGGTGCGCGAGGACGCGATTCTGGTGCTTGCCGATACCGAGCGGGGCCTGTTTGCGGCGGGCTATTCCCTAAACAAGGACCAACCCGGTGTCAAAGCGTATGCTACCGACTCCGAGGGATTCCGCGGCGGCATCTCGCGGTTGCTGCTCGACTCCTGTGATGTCATAATAAACATCGCGCGGCTGCGTCCGCACTCCAAGTTCGGCTTGACCGGAGCTATCTACAACCACTTGGCCCTCGTGCCCCGTGCCCGCCGCGTGGCGTTACGTGCCAATCCCCCCGAGCTGCCTTCCGCCGCCGCCCGCCCCGTAATTCGCCGTCACGTCAAGCTTCATCTGCTGGACGCCCTCAATCCGGCCTACCAGGTTCCACCCCCTCCCGGCACCCAGTACCGCTGGGAGTATGGCGGCTTGTTGGCCTCCGAGGACCCGGTGGCCATTGATGTGACGGGCAAGCAGATACTGGAGAGCAAGCGCGCCCAGGTCAAGGGGGAACCTTGGCCGCTGGAGCCGCCCCCGACCTACCTCACCACTGCTCAGACCACATACCGCCTCGGTCAAGCTGATCCGGCTTTTATCACGGTGCTGCACACCGGATACGCCGGCACCTAGACGGCCCGCAGCGTTGAGCCTGCATTCGCTGCGGCCCTGCATGCGCTGTGGATGCTCTTCCGTCCGCATGGTCACAAGGCCGTGGGGCCTTGGTGCCTCACTACGCAAAAAAAACACAGGTGTGACCAGCTCCCCGGCTCGATCACACCTGCATGCAATATCCCTGTTTTCGTGTGGACTTACTACTCGAGGTCCCAGTTGAAGTTCCAGCCGATATGGCCCAGCCATTCGCCGTGGAAGGTGCCGGCATGAATCTCGGTGCGGGCAGTGGGCTTGAATCCCACCATGTACGCCGGCTGGCCCTGGTAGTTCAGCACCGCAACGCCCACTCTGGGGCTGACGACGATCTGGACGCCGCCAAACGGGTCATTGTCGTGCCAATTCCAGCCGTACCCACCATACACCCGCACCAAGGGGTCGGACAGTCGCGGTGGACCGCTGGGGGTCAGCAGGTTGTACGCGCTGATGACAAACGGATTGACCCGCTTGTCAAAGCACCAGCCCTCCGGGCTTGGCGGCAACGGCTGACCGGTCAGGTTGGTCGCACCCAGCACCAGAGAGGGATGCGAGGGCGATTCATTGATTGCCCACCAGTAGAAGTTTACTACGTTAATGCTATCCATGCCCTTGAAGTGCCAGCGCTCCAGGTCCACCTCAAGCCGATCGGTCAAACCAGCGAACAGCTCGTAAATCTGCGCGTTTTCCGGTCCCGGCGGTCCTCCGAGGTCCCACCAGATGAAGTGAGCTTCTACGTTGTCAACGCCCGGGTGATCGGCGATTGGCGTCGCAACGAAGTCCTCGGCTACTGCCGGCAGGGCAAGCGCGATCACTGCCACTACCACTACTGCAGCCATTACACCCTTTTTCACTTCATTTCCTCCCTTCTTCACACTGTATGCAGCCACACTCACCGGCGGCTGCTTACTAGCCGATTTAACATGGTTTTCTTTGAGATGTCAAGGTCGGCGCTCTGCCGCTGGGGGTGCGGCAGGCAACGCATAACCTGTCGCCAAACACCGCCTCCTGCACATTTTTCCTTCCTCAAAGGAAACAAGGTCCCGGGAAGAGAACTTTAATGCCATTGTAATAGCCGGCGACGCACTGCTACAAGGAGGTCAATTGACAATGCGTACTCCGTATCCGTGGGGTGCTCTGCGCGACTTGATTCAGCCTCGAGATTGTCGCTCCAAGCGCCAGTCCAGTTGGGATACCACCGGCGGCAACAAGGACAACTGGAATCTGCCGTCAGGTGAGACCATCACTATCGCCGATATTGACGGGCCGGGTTGTATTACCCATATCTGGATGACGAGCTCCTCCGATGAGCCGGCCTGGCCGCGCCGCCGCGTCATCCGCATGTATTGGGATGGGGAAGAGGAGCCGAGCGTCGAGGTGCCCCTCGGGGACTTCTTCGGCGTGGGACACGGGCTGATACGACAGTGGGAATCGCTGGTTCTGGGCATGAGCGGGCCTGACGACGCCAACCGCTCGGCCTTCAACTGCTGGTTCCCCATGCCCTTTTCCCGAAGCGCGCGCATTACAGTGACCAACGAGGGCGCCGACAGCATCCTCTATTTCTATGTGGACTACGAACAATACGACGAACCCATCCCCGACGCCCTGTACTTCCACAGCCAGTGGCGCCGCCAAAACCCTTGTGACGGATT
>JALGVG010000014.1 GCA_029819875.1 Candidatus Zipacnadia bacterium
ACAGGAACCGCACAGATCTGGGACCCGAAAAAGCGGGAGTTTTCAAGCTACATAATGAGTTTTGTTCTCGCCGCTCCTATGGACACCAAGCCCCAGTTTGTTATACTAGTCACCGTGCAGGATCCAACAATAGGGGAGCATGGTGCCGAAGTCGCGGCGCCTGTAGCCCGGGAGATTGCCCGAAGCATGTTGATGCGCCGGGGGCTGTTGAAACGCGCATCCTCCGGTTAATTCATGGCATCGCTGATGCCGGTGCTACTATGAAGACATTCAGGGAAGTCACCGCCCACCTGCAGGGCCGCAGGGGTGGGCCGCAGGACGTAGCTGTCGAAACAATATGCGCCGATTCGAGGCAGATACGCCCGGGTGGAATCTTTATCGCGATAAAGGGGTTGCAAGTTGACGGCCATCGGTTTATCCCCGATGCCATTGCAGGCGGGGCCGTGGGGATTGTACTGCAGGAACGTGCCTGGCTGGACAAGATACCACCCGAAGTTGCGACGCTTGTCGTAGGCGACAGTCGCCGCGCAGCCGCGGTCATCGCCTCCAAGTTCTGGGGCTATCCATCTGCCGAGCTGGTGTTGGCGGGTGTGACCGGCACAAACGGCAAGACCACCGTCACCTACCTGGTTGACAGCATTTTCCAAGCCGCTGGCTATACCACGGGCATCGTCGGCACCCTGGGGCGTACCGTGGCGGGCCAACACTGGGAGGCGGACCGCACTACGCCTGATGCCCTTGAGTTGCAGAAGCTGTTGCGCCGGATGCGTGACACCGGGGTGACCCATGCCGTAATGGAGGTTTCCTCGCACGCACTGGAGCTGGACCGCACCTACGACTGCAAGTTTGACTGCGCCATCTTTACAAATCTTACTCAAGACCACCTGGATTTTCACGCCAGCGTCGAAGAATACTTTCAGGCGAAATTGCGCCTGTTCACCGAGTATGCGGAGCTGGCCCGGCCGAAGAAAGAGCTCGTGGGAGTTGTAAACCTCGACGACGATGCGGGCCAGCAGATTGCACGACAAGCTCACTGCCGGTTAGTAACGTACGCTATACACAACCAGGCGGATGTAAGTGCACAGCAGATTCATGTCACCTCACAGGGGATGCGTTTTTTACTGAGAGCATACGGCCGGCAAGCTGAGGTCCGGATGTCGCTGACCGGTCAGTTCAATGTGTATAACGCCTTGGCCGCCGCCGCCTGTGGCCTGGCGTTGGGGCTGGGCATGGATACCGTGACGGCGGGACTGGAGCAGGTCAAGTCGGTACCAGGGCGGATGGAGCGGGTGGACCGCGGCCAGGATTTTACAGTCATTGTTGACTATGCCCATACCCCGGATGCCCTGCGAAATGTGCTGACCACCGCCCGGCAGATGGGGCCGCGCCGGCTGATCAGTGTGTTTGGTTGCGGAGGCGACAGGGATCGCGACAAGCGTCCCCTGATGGGCGGCATTTCGGTTGAATTGGCGGATTTGACCATCATCACCAGCGACAATCCTCGCAGTGAAGATCCGCTGCAGATTATCGGCCAGATCGAAGCCGGCGCCAAAGGGGGACATTATCTGTTGCAGCCCGACCGGCGGGCCGCGATCAAGATGGCAGTGGAGGAGGCCCGGCCGGGTGACATTGTGGTAATCGCCGGCAAAGGACACGAAACCTACCAGCAGTTCGCTGACCGCACGGTGGAGTTCGATGACCGCCTTGTTGCGGCGGCGGCAATTGACGACAGATTATCGCGGAACCGACCATGCAGTTGACCTTGGATGAGGTAGCCAATATCTGCGACGGTGTTGTTGATGCCCGGTGGAGAGATATTGAAATTGCGGGTGTCAGCACTGATACACGCACCATCAAGCCCGGTGAGCTGTTCGTGGCCTTGGTCGGTGAGCATCATGACGGACACGACTTTGTGCCTGAGGCCTTCGAGCGGCAGGCAGCCGCCGCAATGGTTACAGGCTCGGCGCCTGCTTGGGGAGATAGGCCGCTGGTAGTGGTGCAAGATACCCTGCTGGCCTACGGGAAGATAGCGGCTTATCACCGGGACCGGTTCGACGTGACAATCGCTGCCATCACGGGCAGCAGCGGCAAGACCACGACCAAGAACCTGGCCGGCGCAGTGTTGGCGATGCTGGGGACCACGCTGGTAGCACCCGGCACCGAAAACAACGAGATCGGGGTCCCCCGCGTGTTACTGCGACTGACCGAGAGCCACCGATTCTGTGTTGTAGAGATGGCGATGCGCGGCTGCGGAGAGATCGCCTACCTTGCCGGCCTTGTGCGCCCCCGGATTGGTGTTATCACAAACGTCGGCCAGGCACACATCGGGCGGCTGGGCAGCCGCCGCGAACTGGCCCGTGCCAAGGCGGAGCTGCTGGCGAAGCTGCCCGCCGGCGGTGTGGCGGTGTTGAACGCGGATGATTTCTTCTTTGATTATATGGCCGAGACAGCACCATGTCGCATCCTCTCCTTTGCACTGCAAGCCGAGGCAGACGTAACCGCCGAGCATCTCCGGCCTCGAGGCCTAGCGGGCACGGATTTCCTGTTGAAGACACCGAGCGGCCACGTTGAGATAAGGCTTCGTCTCCCGGGATTACACAATGTGAGCAATGCGCTGGCGGCCGCGGCGGTCGGGGTAGCAGCCGGGGCCCGGGTTGAGCAGATAAAGGCGGGCTTGGAGGCCGTGGCCCCTGAACAAATGCGTACCCAGGTTATCCACGCACCAAAGGGATTTGCCATTATCAACGATGCGTATAATGCCAACCCGGACTCAATGACCGCTGCACTGCAGTTGCTAGCGACTGTCGAAGGCCGCAAGATTGCGGTATTGGGCGACATGTTGGAACTAGGTGACAAGGCACGGGCAGCGCACGAACGCTTGGGAGCGTGCGTGGCCGAGGGCGGAATTGACTGGCTGATTACGGTGGGCGAGTTTGCGGATGTGACAGCGGAACAGGCGGCGGCACGAGGGGTACAGGTTGACGTGGTGGACAATCCACAGGCGGCCGTGAGTCTGCTTCGGCCTGCACTCCGAGCAGGGGACACCGTTCTGGTGAAGGCTTCGCGAGCGCTGGCCCTGGAGAGGGTCGTAGAGGGGTTATTGCACGATGACGCTTGATTGGTTCGTCAGTGCCGCCGTTTTGCTGCTGGCTGTGCTTCTGGGGAGCGTGTTCACGGCTCTGTGGCTGGAGCTGGCGCGCAGGTGGGGACTATCCAGCGGCCTGCGCGAGGACCTGCCGGAAAGCCACAAGGAGAAGGCCGGAACACCGTCCATGGGCGGCATCGGCATCCTGGCGGCCGTGCTAGTCGCCGCCGTGCTGGCTGTTGTGGCGGTGGACAGTGCCACGGCGGCTGTGCCGGTGGTGGCTGCCGGGACCGTGCTGTTCGGGATGATAGGCTTGTGGGATGACCGGGCGAAGCAACGCGGCGTGGGAGCCAAGGGCATCAAGGCCCGGCATCGCATAATTATCGAGCTGGCGCTAGGCATGCTGTTTACGTGGCTGCTGGTTACGACTGCTTCCCTGGGCAGCGACGGGGGGAAACTGGGCTTTGGCAGCTTGCCGTTGCCACTGCACATCCTGCTGGGTGCCTTGGTAATTGCAGGCAGTGCCAACGCCGTGAACCTGACTGACGGGCTGGATGGCCTGGCGGGTGGGACCTGCGCCCTGGCCGGGCTGGCCATGGCCTGCGTGTGCTGGATAATCGGTCTGCCCACCATGGCGTTGCTGTGCTTATGCGTCGCCGGTGCCGCGGCCGGCTTTCTGTGGTTCAACTGCAAGCCGGCTGCCGTGTGGATGGGGGATGTCGGCAGCCTGGGCCTTGGCGGAGCGCTGGGACTTATCGCGGTTGCCGCCGGAATCGAATGGGTCTTCGCCATAATAGCTGCCGTATTCGTAGGGGAAGTTGTCTCGGTGATATTGCAGGTGACATATTTCAAGGCCACCGGGGGCAAGCGCCTTTTCCCCATGACGCCGATACATCACAGCTTCGAGCTTATGGGCTGGCAAGAAAGCAAGATAGTCGTTCGCTTCTGGCTGCTGGGGGCGATTGCGGGCTTGCTGGGTGTGTGCGTAGCAGCGTTCGTAGTTGGAGGACCGTTATGAGACGAGATAGCATTTACAGCGAGAGCGTAGAGTTAGCCGGCAAGCGGGTGGCCGTCATAGGGTTGGCGCGCAGCGGCTTGGCGTGTGCCAGGTTTCTGCTGGGGCAAGGGGCGAAGGTAATTGGAGCCGACAGCAAACCGCGTTCCGAACTGACCGAGCAGTTCCTGCAGATTACGGGGCTTGGCGGTGAGGTCGTAGCAGAGTTCGCAGGCCTGGAGCAGCTAGGCGATGTTGACCTGATAGTGGTCAGCCCCGGCGTACCGTACAATCTGGAGGCGTTACAACAGGCACGACAGCGGGGCATAGCGGTCATCGGCGAGTTGGAGCTGGCATACTGGTTCTGCCGGGCGCCGATATTGGCGGTAACGGGCACCAACGGCAAGGGCAGCACCGTGATGATGACCGGAAAGATACTCGAGGCGGCGGGCATTGCCCACCTGATTGCCGGCAACATCGGCTTGCCCCTTATCAGCCAGGTAGATCGGACGACCACGGTGGATGTAGTTGTGACAGAGGTTTCCAGCTTCCAACTGGAAACCATCCAACACTTTCGGCCCTGGCAGGCCTGTCTGCTCAACATCTCGCCGGACCACCTGGACCGGCACGCCTCTTTGGAGGAGTACGTCGCCGCTAAGCGCCGCATATTTGAAAACCAGGGGCCGGAGGATGTGGCGATAATCTGCATTGATGACCCCGTGGCCGCGCAGCAGGCAACCGCCGTCAAGAGCCGGTTGCGGACCGTCAGCACTAACGATACATCCGCCGACGGGCACCTGGAAGATGATGACCTGGTGGTGCTGGTAGATGGCAGGGCGCAGATTGCCGCCACGCGGGCGGACATTCGGGCACCGGGCTTGCATCAGGTTCGCAACGCCCTGTGTGCCGCCTTGATGGCAATTGATTGTGGTGCGCCGGTTGCAAGCATAGCGCACGGCCTGCGCAATTTGCGGCCGGCCGATCACCTGCTGCAGACCGTGTGCGAAATTGATGGTGTCACCTACGTAGACGACTCCAAGGCCACCAATCCTGCTGCCGCGGTAGCTGATTTGCGTACGCTGTCGCCTCCGCTTATCGCCATTGCCGGCGGGGTTGCCAAGAACGTTGATGCAGCCGAGTTCGCATCTGCCTTGGGCCGGCGTTGCCGACTGGTGCTGTTGATCGGGGAGAACAGAAAGCAGCTTCAAGCAGCCATCGGGGACAGAACGCAAACCGAGTTGTGCGACAGCCTGGAGGAAGCGGTGCAATGCGCACATGCCGCTGCCTGCCCCGGGGACACGGTGGTGTTGATACCGGGGGCGGCGAGTTTCGACATGTTTACTGATCAAGTAGAACGGGGCGAGAGGTTCGCGCAGTTATGCAGGGCACTCCGGTAGCGCCCATCAGACCGCTGGAAACGGCAGGCCGGCAGTTTTTCCTGCTCGTCTACGGGTTGACGATAGCCGGCATTGCCTTCGTGTTTTCGGCAAGTTTTGCCGTGGCCAGCCGCCATGGCGGTGATGCTTACTACTACCTCAAGCACCAGTCGCTGTTTGCCTTGGCGGGACTTGTCATAATGCTGCTCATCAGCTATTTTAAGCCGCGCTGGCTTGAGAAGCTGGCCTTCCCCGCGTTGTTGGTTACTTGTATCTTGATGTTTATCGCCGCGATATGGGGCAAAGAGATCCGAGGTGCTCGTTGCTGGATATGGGGATTTCAGCCCTCGGAGTTCGCCAAGGTGGCGTTCGTTTTGTACATGGCGGCTTTGTTCGCGCGATCTTCGCGCCCCGTCCACCACCACGACTACGAGAGACGCAGCCGGGTATTGGTCAAGGCCGTGCTGGCCACGTTGACCGTCAGCGGACTACTGGTGCTGCAGTCGGACCAGGGGATGGCGCTGCTGGTCGTGAGCATGGCGTTCGTGATGTTTTACCTGGGGGGCATGCCGCGCCACCTGCTGGCTCTCGGGTTCCTGGCTGCCGGCGGTATAGGGGCATTGTTGGTCAGATACAAGTCATACATCTGGATCCGCATATTGGCCTGCATCCATCCGGATCAATACGTGCACGGGCCGGGCTACCATATCTACAGCATGTTGATCGCCCTGTCCAAGGGCTACATCCTGGGCCAGGGTGTGGGCTTCAGCGATGACAAGTGGCGGACGCTGCCCGAACCGCATAATGACTCGATTTTCTGCGTGGTAGGTGGTGAGCTGGGGGTGTGGGGCAGCTTAGCGCTGCTTGCGGCAATGACGCTGCTGTCGGTCTTATCGTTCCGCATCGCCCGCCGTTCGTCGTCATCCATGGGATGGTACGCAGCGGCCGGATGCGGGATGCTGCTGACACTTCAAGCGCTCATCAATATCGCGGCGGCGACAAACAGCATGCCGGTGACAGGCATCAACCTCCCCTTCATCAGTGCGGGGGGCAGCAGCCTGGTCAGCTCGATGATAGCCGCAGGTGTAGTGCTGGCCGTGTCACGGTACAGTCTGCAAACCCAGAGGATTACCTGATGGCACAGCGCATCGCCTTAGCAGGGGGCGGAACGGCAGGCCACTTGTTCCCTTCCTTGGCAGTCGCTCAGCGGCTTCTGGAACTCAGCCCCGATGCCGAGTTGTTGTTCTTCGCTGCGAAGCGTCAGCTTGATGCAGAATTGCTGGCGGAGCTGAACGTACCTTGTAGGCTGCTGGGTGCAAGACCGTTTCCCTATGCTGTATCCCTGCGCTGGGTCGGCAGCCTGGCGGCGTTGGGAACCAGCCTGCTGACGGCGTGGGGCGTGCTACGTGGCTTCCGTCCGGACGTGCTTTTCGCCTCGGGCGGTTACATATCCGTCCCTTGCGTGCTGGCGGCACGGATGCTGGGCGTACCGTGCGTCGTTCATGCCGGCGATGCCTTGCCCGACCGCGCTAACCGGCTACTGAGCCGCTATGCCGCTTGCATTACAGTAGCCTTTGAACAGGCAATAAAGCACTTTCCTCGCCGCAAGACCATCTACACCGGGCCGCCGATACGCAAGGAGATCCTCGGTGCCAGCCGCGCCGAGGCGTTGACCCACTTCGCTCTCGATCCCGCGCGCAAGACGTTGCTGGTAACCGGCGGCAGCCAGGGAGCGCGGGCGATTAACCAGGCGGTATCGGCAGCCTTGCCGCAGTTGGTTGCACGCGGCGATCTTCAGATCATTCATCTGACCGGCCGACTTGACTACGAAGAGATGGAACGACGGGCGCAGTCTCTGGGCCTTGAGCCCCCGGTGTACCGCTGCATCCCGTTTTGTCGCCGCATGGGGCTTGCGTATGCCGCAGCCGACATCATCGTATCACGAGCCGGCTCCTCTTCCCTGGGCGAGGCGATAGCCCTGGCCAAGCCGATGATCGTGGTTCCGTATCCCCACGCCGGCGGCCACCAGATGGCCAATGCCCGCCCGCTGGCGGAAGCAGGCGCCGCCGTTGTCATCGAGAACTCGCAACTGTCGGGGGCGAGGTTGACGGCGGCATTGTCGTCGCTGCTTGATGACCCCGGCAAGCTGGCGGCCATGGCGCAAGCGGCACGACGACTGCAGCGCCCCCGGGCGGCAGAGGATATCGCGCAGCTTCTACTTGAAGTTGCCAGCGGCTTGCCAACATGCAGGTCGTGACAGTACAATACTGCTGTAATCACTATGAATATAACAAAAGGACAAAAGGTTCACTTTATCGGGATCGGTGGGGTGTCAATGAGTGCCCTGGCCTTGACCTGCGCAGGCCGCGGGGCCCGGGTTACCGGATCTGACCGTCAGAACAGCGAACGTGTCGCCAGGCTGCGGGCTGCCGGCATCAAGGTCACCATCGGCCACAAGGCGGAAAATATCGGGCACGCCGATCTTTATGTCTACACGACTGCCATTCACGACGACAATCCCGAGCTGGTAGCCGCCCGTCGCAGCGGCAAGCCGGTGCTGCATCGCTCCCAACTGCTGGCGCAACTATTGGACGGCCATCGCGGCATCGCCATAACCGGCACCCACGGCAAGAGCACCACCACGGCGATGATAGGCGTAGTGTTCTTGAAGCTGGGACTGGATCCCACGGTTTTCGTCGGGGCCGATGTCCCTGATTTTGGAGGGACGCACCGCATCGGGAACAGCCGGGTCTTCATTTTCGAAGCCTGTGAAAGCGATGGGAGCTTCCTGCTGTACAAGAACTGCTCGCAGGTGCTGACCAGCATCGAGCCGGATCACCTGGATACGCACGGCACCTTCGAACGGTTGCAGCGGGCATATGCCCAATTCCTGGCGATAGCTGACCCTAAGGGGTTTCTGGCATACCGGGTTGACGACCCGGTTGTAGCTGGCCTGGTTGACAACAGCCCGGCACAGGGTATCAGTTTCGGGCTGTCCGGCCGGCCGCGCGTTACGGCGCAGGCTATCGAAGTGTGGGCCGGAGGCATCAGCTACGAACCTGTTGTAGATGGACAGACAATGGGGCGTGTAAAACTACAGGTGCCCGGCCGGCACAATGTACTCAATGCCCTGGCGGCTACCGCTGCATGTGTAGGGGCGGGGCTGGACGTGGGCGAGGTGGGCAGTGCTCTTGAACAGTTCAGGGGAGTGGGCCGGCGCTTTGAACGCCTGGGAGAATTCAACGGCGCTTTGATCTACGACGATTACGCCCACCATCCCACCGAGGTGCGTGCGGCATTGCAGACTGCACGGCAGCATTTCGACCGCAAGGTTGTCGCAATCTTCCAGCCTCATCTGTTCAGTCGTACCCAATACTTGATGGATGAATTTGCTGCCGCTTTTGACGAGGCCGACACGGTTATCATCACAGATATTTATGCTGCCAGGGAGGAGCCGATACCCGGCGTCAATTCGGCCGAGTTGGCCAGGTTGATTGCCCGGCGCCGTCCCGGGATTGAAGTCCACTACCTGCCGACGCACGAGGAAATAGTAGATTATCTGGCCAAGCACGCCACTGCTGACCAGCTTATCATGACAATCGGTGCCGGCGATATCCGCAAGGCAGGTGAATGCCTGGCGGCATCGGGTGCCCACAAGTTTGCAGCAACTCATGCGCCACGCAAGTGAATGACAAGCCGACCAGTGGAAGCTAGCATCGTAGCGGAACAAGGAGTATAGCACACGTGTCGCATCAGGCTCTCAGTACTCGTACACCGGTTACAGTGGCGCTGGCGTGGCGGCGATCGGTGTCCACGGCGGTGGGCGTGGTGTTGGCGGTGGCCGGGTTGTGCTTTGTGCTGGGGTTCGTGCAAGGGCCGTTTTTTGCGGTCCGTTGTGTGCAGATCAGTGCCGAGAGCCGCAGTGTCGCTTATGAAGTGGCTGACCGCATCAAGCTCCCGCAGGGCGCCAACACCTTGTTCACCCCCTTGGACGACATCGTGCGGGCGGCGTTGGCCTGTGCCCGTGTCAAGCAGGTCCAGGTTCGGCGCAAGTTACCAGGGACGCTCGTCGTGGTGTTGGTGGAGTACAAGCCGGCGGCTGCTCTTCGCAGCGGGCAGTCGTTTGTCTTGGTGGCCGAAGATGGCACAGCGTTGGTAAGACGGCAACAGCGCCCCGCGGACCTGCCGGTCATCACGGGGTTGGTCTCCAGGCTCGAATGTCCCGGGCAGCGGCTCAGCCGCCGGCAGCAATCGATCTTGAGTGAGTGTATCGCCGCCTGTCGCCAAATCGGCGACCCGGGTTGGCTCGAAATTGACGTCAGCGATTCCTTTGAGGTTGCTTGCTATACGCGCGAAGGTGTACAAGGCAAGCTGGGCACGCTCGAAAACCTGCGCGAGAAGATATTGCTGTTCGCAGCCATATATCGCAGCTTGAAGGCGGAGGGCAAGAATCCCCTGTACATTGATGTGAGAATGATGCAGCGGCCTGTGTGGCGGCCGGTCACGGGGTAGGTAAGCGGGTCGCTTAAAAGGTGGTAGGTACCCGTGGGTGACATCCCTTACGTCGCTGGTCTGGATGTGGGTACAACCAAGATATGCACGGTCATCGCTCGTTCTGCTGCTGACGGAACGTTGGAGGTGCTGGGCGTGGGACTGGTTCCTTCGCGGGGCCTGAAGCGCGGCGTGGTGGTTGACCGAAGGGATGCTGTTGAGACGATCGCCGCCTCCGTGGAGAAGGCGGAAAAGATGGCCGGCGTGCCCATCGCAGGGGCCTACGTGGGCATTACCGGCGACCACATAACTTCCCGCAATTCTACCGGCCGGGTTCACGTTCCCACCGGCGAGGTGACCGCGGAGGATATCGAGAAAGCAATCCAAAGTGCGCGTGACGGCGTTCCGCTGCCGGCCGACCGCCAGATTATTCACGGCATCGTACGGGATTTCGCCCTGGACGGCCAGCGCGGTGTAAAGCGCCCCCTGGGCATGTCAGGCAATGTGCTGGAAGTAGAACTGCATATTGTAACCGGCATGGCCAGCATAATAGACAACCTGGAGCGATGCGTGACTGATGCCGGCATCGTGGTGCAGCAGCGGGTGCTGGAGCCGCTGGCCACCAGCCTTGCGGTTGTCACGGAGGCGGAGCGCGACCTGGGGGTAGTGTTGGTGGACATCGGGGGCGGAACCAGTGATGTGGCCGTGTTTGACGATGGCGAGATATGCCATACCAGCGCCATCCCCCTCGGCGGTGAAGTGGTGACCAAGGATCTGGCACAGTTGTTGCGCACCAGCCTGGAGAGCGCCGAAGAAATCAAGCGCCGCTTCGGCTTTGCCATGAGTGAGATGGTGGCCGGCGATGAAATGATACAAGTCGAAGAGGTGGGGACCGGCGAATTGCAGCAAGTACCGCGGCGCCTGGTCGCTGAAATCATCCAGCCACGGCTGGAGGAGATCTTTGAGCTGGTCAAAGAGGACTTGCACAACGCCAAGCTGCATGAACTGGTTACCAGCGGCGTGGTGCTGTCCGGCGGCGGCAGCCAACTCGACGGTACGGCTCACCTCGCCTCGATCATACTGGATGGTCTCCCCGTCCGTGTAGGTACTCCGCGGGGGCTGTCCGGCCTTGCTGACAGCGTCAGCACACCCCCGTATGCGACGGCCGTAGGGCTAGCCATGATGGCTGCCCGCGACGGTGCCTCGGCAGCGCCTGCGTCCGCGTCTTCAGGGGCGGTGGTAGCTTGCAGGCTGCGGCAGTGGTGGCACGAAGGGATAGTGCAACGCCTCCGCGCTTGTTGGCAGCGGTTTTTCCCCCGCTAGATCGTCCGATTATCTTGTCGCTGCTGTGCATTGCATATACCGGTTGAAGCCTGCAGGACAGGCACCGGACATGACTTTCCGTTGCCTGTTTGCACCAGCGGAGTACACATGGCCCGCAAAGCCGCAAATGATGGAAACTTCGAGCTTACTGCAGTGTCTATAAGACTGGGAGATGAATACAGCGGCTGGAGACGGGATTAATATGCCTGGATGTCTTTCGCTTCTCAAGCTCCAGGAATACGTGGATGGTGAGCTTGCGCCGTCGGATGCTGAGAGCGTGGCGGCGCACCTGTCACGCTGCCCGCGTTGCCGCAACGTTGTCCGGTGGCTACAAGCGGTGCGCCGGTCATTGCAGGCAGCGCCCACGGTTATGGCACCCGAAGGCGGCGTTGCCGACGTCTTGCGGGCAGTGCAGGCCGCCGCTGCCGTCAGGCCCGTGGCTTGTACGGAAGTACCTGCCCTTGTTTCAGCCTACCTGGACGAGGAATTGAGCCGGGATGAACGCAAGGCCCTCGAGGCCCATGTCTTCGCTTGTGAAAAGTGCTACCGAGTATTTGTAAGCGAAAAGGCGGTCGTGCAAGCCCTGCGCGCGCAGCCGCCGGCACCGGCGCCGGCGGAGCTCAAGGAGAAGGTACTGGCAGCGGTTTCGCAGCGGCAACCGCTGGTCGCCGGTTGGATTAGCTGGCGGCGTATTCTGGGTACCGTGGCCGCGGCGGCTGCTGCCGCCGTGTTGATACTGGGCCTGCAATTGGGCGCGCCATCGCCTACTCCCTTGGTGGAGCGGCAAACACCTGTTGCCCGCGCCCCGGTCACTGAGCCGGCCGTTCCCACACCGCAGCTTGCGCTCAAGCGGCCGCCGGAGAGCGCACTGCCCTCTGCGGCGGAACATGATGTCACCGGTCGGCGCACAGCGCCGCATCGCCGCCCTGCGCAGGTAAGCCGCCGCAGCTCGCGAGTTGCGGCACGACCGGCGCGACATGCCGCGGCCAAGGCCTCAGGCACAAAGCACAGGCCGCGTACACCCGCCCAGGAGAGAGCAGTGCAGTCGAGGGGGCCGGAACTTGCGGTGGCGCGGGATGAGGAACTAAAGCCGACGGCAAGAATGCCACTGACACGGCCGAATGAACCGGTAGCAGTCAGTGTCAGCGTGCCGCAGGCACCTGTGCCCCCGGTTCAAGGGCCGGAACTTGCGCTGGCCCCTGCCGGAACGCCGGCCCGCCGTGATACGGCGTTGTTACGCATAGGACCCGAACCACCGGCAGTTGAACCACCACCGAAGGCGGCACCGGCTCCCTTGCACATCGCCCAATTGCCACGCACACAGGCCCAAGCACCCAAGCGTATCCCTCGCCACGGGAGCCTCATCACCGTCTATAGTGCGACATCGCAGGCTACAAATACCGATATCGCGCAGGCGGATGCCAATGTGAAGGAACTCGTGAAGAAGATCAAGGCAAACTCCGAACCCGTCATCGCACGGTGGTCACTCTGACTGACGTAGCCTCATGAGAAATGGCGTAGCCCTGGGAGCAATGGTCCCGGGGTTTATTTGTGACCGTGCATAAAGAGAGGTGTGCTCGGTTGATGAAAGGCACTCGCCCGGGGCATTGGCTGTTGCTGTTGGTTGCAAGTCTGTTGGTGACAGGCTGCACATCATGCGGAAGCGGAACCAGCGCGCCGCAGGTGCCACGGCCGGCCTTTAACGCAACGCGTGCCTTTGCCGACCTCCAGCAGCAGGTTGCCTTCGGCCCCCGAAACCCCGGCAGCCAAGGGCACCAAGACTGCCTGGCCTGGCTTATCGCTCAGCTTCAGCCTCTGGCCGACAAGGTTGTACGTCAAGATTTTACTGCTACGACCGTACTGGGCGGGCCGTATGACTTCGCAAATGTCATTGCCCTGTTCGGCCAAGACCAGCCCGGCGCCGCGTGGATGTTGGGGGCACACTGGGATACGCGCCCGATAGCCGACCAGGATCCGGATCCGGCCAACCGCGACAAGCCGATCCTGGGAGCCAACGACGGCGCTTCGGGGGTGGCGGTGCTGCTGGAGATAGCCCGCGCCCTCAGCCAGGACCCGCCGCCCCATCCGGTGCTGCTGGCCTTTTTCGATGCCGAGGATTCCGGGTTGAGCGGCTCAGGTGCCAGGTACATGGGGTTTTGCCTCGGGTCCAGTTACCTGGCTGCCAACTGGCCGGCCTCGCTGCCGCAGCCGGCCAAGATCATAGTGATTGATCTGGTGGGCCAAGACGAGGTGCACAACGATCGCGTGGGCACGCCCAACGGCAGCAACGACCGCTTCGACCTGCCGTATGAGTCCTACAGCCTGAATGCAGCCCCCCAGCTCGTCAACGAGGTGTGGGCCGCGGCCAAAGCCTTGGGGCATGGGGCGTTCGAACAACGCCTTGGACCAGCAATCATTGATGACCATCTGCCGTTCATCGAGGCCGGGTACAAGGCGATTGACATCATTGACTTCCCGCCGCCGGAGTGGCATACCATTGATGACACACCTGCGCATTGTTCCCCTGATTCATTGCTGCAAGTGGGCGATACGCTGCTGGAGGTAATCTACCGGCGGTAGGGGTGTCATTGGCGGCGGCATGCAAGCACTAGTGGCTGCCGAACTTTTCCCGCGCTATTATGAAAGCCTGGCGCTCGGGGTCCTGGCGGACGAAAAAGTCGCAATAGCCGGCCACTCGGACCACCAGGTGTCGGTAGCTGTCTGGATCCTTGACAGCCGCTTCCAGCATTTCGGGCGTGACGGTCGACAGTTGCAACTGGATGCCGCCAAGTTGGAAGTAAGTGCGAATGAGGGAGATCACCGCCTGGATGCCCTGCTCACTTTTGAGTATGCTGGAGTGAAACTCCAGTAGCAGTGAGCCGCCGTTGGCCAATCTGGAGGTATCAATCTTTGCTGCCGAGCGGATTGCCGCAGTGGGGCCGGCCAGAGCGCAGCCGGCCGACGGCCCCATGGAATGCGACATCATCTCTCCGTGCCTGCGGCCGTCGGGCGATGCCGCGACCTGCTTTCCATGATGGACATGCTGCCAAAAGCTCCACAGTCCCAGGATGAAGGGCCCGCCGCGGATGTTGGTGTGCTTGTCTATTTGCGCTTGCAACTCGCGCACCATGCTGACTGCCAGTTCGTCCACCTCGTCAATGTCATTCCCATAATGCGGGAAGGATGTCCGCACACGCATGCGCAGGGCCTCATGGCCATTCCAGTTCTCTTTCAGTATGCTCACCAGCTCCTGTATAGACAGCTCGCCGCTGTCGAAACACAGCTTGCGAATGGCGGCAAGCGAATCGGCGCAAGTGGCAAGTCCGAATGCCTGGAACCCGCTGAAATTGTACAGCGCCCCTCCTTCGGTGAAATCGAGTCCCTTGTCGATGCAGCCTTCGATAAGTGCCGACATCATCGGCCGGGGCATCATCTGGCGCTTGACCACCTCGCCGCGATTGGCTGCTATCACCTTCTCGCGCACCATGTGCGACATTTGCAGGCAAAACGCTTGCCACAGGTCGTCAAAGCTCTTCCAACTCGAAGGACACCCTGTCGCCGGCCCCAGCCGCTCCCCGGTGTCGAGCTTACAGCCATTGCCCAAAGCCAGCTCGAGGCAGTCCTGAAAGCAAAAGTATCCCGGCCAGGAGGCGGAGCGAAAATACCCCTTGCCGCATATAGTCGGTTCATGGCAGCCAATGAGGCCATATTCCCGCGCATCATGCAGCGGAACCCCGTAGGACGCAATGGCGGGCACCATCTGCTCATCATTGTAGATTTGGGGCATGTAATTCCCCATTCGCATCGTCTCCAGCACGTAGCGCAACAAATCGTCGGACATTCCGCGGTGGAACCGAGTTGCTACTGACGGCCCCACTGCGCCCAGCTCCCGCGTCGCCTGCTGAATGATCCACGTCATCTCGTTGACCCCGTCCTGTCCGTCAGGGGTTACGCCACCGACGGTAACGGTTTGCACGTGGCCGATCTCGCCGCGCACATTCTCGTACAACTTAATCCACAGGCACTCGATCAGCTCCAGCGCGCGTTGCCGATCAATCCGCCCGGCTTGCACGTCAGCGAGATAGAAGGGGTACAGGTATTGATCCAAGCGCCCCAGGCTGAAGGCGACACTATCGCACTCAAGGTAGATGGCCAGATGCGTCAGCCACAGGGACTGGATGGCCTCGTGGAGCGTTTCAGCAGGGTAGGCCGGAACCTTGCTGCAAATGCGCGCCAGCTCTTCGAGCTCTGCCTTGCGCTGTTCATCTTGTTCCAAGGCTGCCAGTCGCCGGCACTCATCTGCGTGCCGTTTTGCCAGGTGGATGGCGGCGCGGCAACTGACAATGATGCTCTGCAAGGTGTAGAAATTGTCTGCCTGCCGCGGGTTTGCTTCGTCCAGTTGCCCAAGCCGCCGCTCGCAACGCTTGATAATGCCAAGCAGGCCGTTGCTCAAGACAGCGGGGTAATCTGCGATCATGTAGCCCGGTTCGGCGGCCCCGCGTGCGATGGCCTCCTCAATTTCCGGCCAGCCGAACACTGTGCGCTTGCCGACAATCAACTCGTCGGGGGCGATGTGAATCGGCATTCGCCCACAGACTGCCTCTTGCAGCCGGGCAATCTGAAGCTTTCGGGGAACGGCGCGCCGCCCTGCCGCGCATGATTCGCATTTTGCTTCCTCCAACAGTTCCCGCGCCCACTTGGCGCGCAGGTCGCTGAACGGCCCGAAGTCTCGTTCCCAGGCGCGTCGCCACAGGCGCCGGATGCGCTCGTTGACGCCCCGGGCGGGCATCTGTTCGCCCGGGGAATGAGTAGTTGGCGTCACCTTGGCATCCATAGTCAGCCTTCCCTTCGGGCGTATCCGGGCTTGCGGCAGCCGCATCTATCAGCTAAGACAAGTCCCAGCGTCGGACGAATAGAAGACAGGGACAGGCAGCAATATCACTTGGTCGGCATCCTGTTCCCCGAAGCAGTTTGCATGAGAAAACAGGCCGGGCTGGGACCGCATACTACCACTTCTTCACGAAGATGGCCCATTCCACGAACTTCAGCACGTAAGCAAGCGCCAACAGAAACACAAGGGCAAAAAAGAACACGCGGACCGTTGGTGTGTCAAGCTGCTGGAACCACAGCTCCGGAGCAAGCGCCTGGCCGTAACTGAACGTTGAAGCTATATGTGCCATGGCGGCTATCATGGTGCTGTACAGCATTGTCAGTGGCTTGTAAGATGCCGCCAGAACGATGATCAGCAATATGATGGCGATGGGGTTGACAACCCTGAATTTCTGGCGCTGGTGCTCGGCATAGATGGGACAGTTAGCGCAAGTGATGGTACGCTCTCCGCTTGTTGTAACCGTGTCCGCCTCCAAGTCGGAGCGAATGTACTCACCCTCGATGCGTGACTTGCCCTCTGTCACTCGCAAGTTGCTCATGTACTTTGTGCGGATGAGTGACTCGATAAGTTGTGGGTCACACATGCATCCACGCCCGTACTTCCAGCAATTCTTGCGTGCCCGGTAGGCAGGACACTTCTCGCGGATGAATTCATGGCAAAACGGCATCTCCCAGCAATGCTGCATCCACCACGTCTGCTTGGGGGGTTTTGCGACCTTGGAAGCACCTCGCTGCTCCTTGTCGGTGATAGTGGTGTGCCGCAGCGGCGCCTGCGTGATGTAGTCGTATATTTCGTAGGCGATGCGCAACCCCACGAGAACCAGAACCAGTTTGCCGGCTGTTGTAGCCCAAAAACTGAGCTGCATAGTGGCCGGCCCGTACGGGTTGCGCACGTTGCTGGAGACGATAAACGGCATCCCAAGCATCAAGAACAACCCGTAAGCGCCTGCCAGCAGCGCATAGCCAAGGTCTTCAATTGTCAACAGCAGCAAACTCAGGGTGGCAAGCACACTAGCGGCCAGAAGTATCTCGCCGAAGACCTGCACGGCATACACGATTCGCGGCGGCACCCAGCCATTGACGTCACCGTTCAACGCTCCACTGAAGACGCCGTACAGCAGATAGAGCAGCGAGATGACTATGGCAATGATGCTGAATTTCAGGACCGTGGTGCCGATTCCCTGAATGAAGGGCCACAAGTCGATTGGCCGCTTGCGCGATGACCGCTTTGTGCTCCTCACCCCTGGTTTGTCTCGATCATCGTGTCCTCGGAAAATAGCCATTACCACCCCCGCCTCGTCAAGGTTTTGTTTGCAGGACTGCTAGGAGGCCAGAACTTTGTCCAGCATCTTGCTCAGTTCGGCTTCGCTGGTCAGGCCTACTTGCGCCGCTACCGGCTCCCCGTTCTTGAACACGAGCAGGGTTGGAATTGCGCGGATACCATACTGACTGGCCACATCGGGCGCCTCGTCAACATTCAATCGGCAAACCCTTATCTTGCCGTCGTACTTTTGCGCCAATTTCTCGAGAATTGGAGCTATCATCACGCACGGGCCACACCATGGTGCCCAAAAGTCCACAAGAACCGGCAAATCGGCTTGCAGCACGTCCGTCTGGAAAGTAGCACTGTTCACTTCACATGTTTCCGTCATCTTTTCCCCTCCGAGGAGTGTGAGTTTGATGGTAGATCCTGTTGCGGTGATTGATCGCAAGCATCCACATAACCGACAATACCATGGCGATGGCTATTCCCCCCCAGTCTGCCAGAAGGTCAGCCAGTTCGCACGAGCGCCCTGGAATCAGCAATTGGTGCAATTCGTCGGCCACTGCATATGCGCCGGCAATGCTGCTGGCGGCCGGAATATGTTGCCACGGCGTTGCAGTGGGTGCACGTAGACTAAAGGAACGCCGCACCAGCAAGCCCATCAGGCAGTATGCGGCAAAATGCTCCAGTTTGTCACCGCCATCGAGCTGTACCAGTTCGGGCACGTGGGGTAAACTGGTGAGCGCCAGCACCAGCCCCATGTACAATAATGTCAACCACCATGCCCCTATCCAACTACTCTGAGAGGCCTGCGTTATCATTTGGCCACTAACAACCTGCCCCTCTCTATGGTCAGTTCGCAAGTTTGCTGGGCAATCACTCCACCACCGGCACTGTGAGCTGCGACTACCACCGTGTGCGTTCCATCGCCGAGGGTCGAGGTGTCTATCACTATCCTGTGGACGGAACGATTGGTCAGGGTGCGCATCCGCCCGTTTATGTCCACGGTCAAATAGGAGAAATTGTCCGCATCCAGTACCCGCGCCTCGATCTGGACCCGGTGTGCTTCGGCGCTCGTTTCACCCGGCGGTAGGGCTTGGACAGCCACCCTTGGCTGTGGTGGAGGGGCTGGTGGTACGGTCACCTCCTGTTGCTTGACAGCCGGCGCCTGCTCTGTCGGCGGGCTGGGGGCCTGCTGCGCGGCGAGCAAAGGCGTGGTACCCTGCGAGTTTATCAGGTAATTGCCTATCACCAACGCAGCGAGGATATGAACGCCGGCCTTGCGTGCCAGCGTCATTGCCGGGCCGTTTTTCGCCTCGCACAGAAACGCCGGGTATCCCAGTGCCAGCCCGAAGTAGCGGTGGCACAAGGCCAGCGACTTGCCGGGATAATCGTAGAACACATTGCATGGATATCCGTAATAGTGCATCCAGCTTGCAAAGCTGCGGCTGATGGTTGAAGTTGCCGCGCATAAGCCGGCCTGCAGCAAGGGAGAGCGTCCTGCAGTCTCCAGGAAGTTTTCCTGGTAGGCCGGCCGCCGCGTTGCCGCAGGCAGCTCGTGCAGGTCGAGAATTGCATCCGGCTGCCACGCCTCAATGGCCGCGGCAATGGCACGCGTCTCAGGCTGGGTACGCGCTGACCAGTCGCGGTTAAGGTCCACACCTTTGCTGTTGGCACGGCGCCCGGCGGCCGCTCCGTCAGGGTTGGCTACCGGCACGATGATGAACGTCAGGCGCTTGAGAATCTCCTGCTCAAACACGCCCTGCGACACGGCGAAGTGCTCGGCCAGGGCGAGGGCCGCAGTCGTCCCTGACGGCTCGTTGCCGTGCTGGCGCGCGATAATGAACAGCTTCTTGGTTTCCGAGACGGTAGCGGCGGGCTGTGCGACTACCACCAGCGGAATAGGCCGGCCTTGGTGAGTGACGCCGATGCTTGCCAATCCCACGCGCCCTGTACCCCGCAGAGTTTCCAGGTAGGTGAGGACCTGCTCAAAGCTGCGCGGCGAGGAGGGGCAGCGGGCAACGATATCACTCCAGATGTCGCCCGCCTGGCAGGGGGCACCGCCGAACACCAATACCCCTGCCGCCCCCAGTACCCACGCTCCCAGCATGCTTAATCTATGCAGGCCGCCTCTACGGAGCACTGTCAGTCCTCGTACTTGGCAATGTATTTTTTCGTTCGATACTCTGCCACCATTTGCGGGTCCAGCGGATATTGCCCATACTGCTTGCCTGCCTCCACCATCGCGCGGTAATTCTGCGGATTCACCGCCGGGTGGATGCTGTTGCTCGATGCCAGGATGTGACCGCCGCCCACCGCTGCCTTGGCCAGCGTCTCCTTCACAGCCTCTACGACTTCCTCCACGGTCCCGCGGGACAGCAATTCCCCGCAGTCGACGTTCCCGACCACGGCGATGCGGTCTCCATACTTGGCCTTGACTTCGCCGATGTCCATGTGAGCAATGGGTTCCAAGGGGTCGAGTCCGTCAATGCCGGTGTCGACGATCATGTCCAGGATAGGCCAGATATTGCCGTCGGTATGCTTGATGAACGGCACATTGTACTGGTGAGCGGTGTCCACCATTTCCTGCAGGTACGGAAGCACAAACTCCTGGAAGTGCTGCGGCGACATAATCGGTCCTTGCCTGTGGGCATAGTCATCGCCCGTCAAGGCAATATCAATGCCCAGTTCAAGGGCATGTGTCAAGACGCGCTTCTTGTATTCGATGACGATATGGGCCAGCTCGTGCACGAAGCCAGGATTGTCCACGTAGGCCAGTAGCAAGTTGTCCATCCCGAACAGGTAATGCGAGAACTCGAAAGCGTCATGCGTCAGGAAGACGATGGCCTTTTCGCCCTTGAAGCGCTTTATCGCCTCTTGAAGCGTCTGCAGGCGATAGTCGGCATCCGGGTCGGGCGGCTTGTAGTTATCCAGGTCGGAAGGGTGCTTGATGGGTCCGTCAATGTGATAGGGGATGCCGGCATCTCCGACCCGCCAGATGATACCCCACTCATCGCGGAATGTCGCCTCGTCAAAGCGCTCGACGATGCGGAAATCCTCGAACACCGTCACGCCGTCGAGCCCTTCGCGCTCAACGAAATCGTGGTAGCTGATGTCTCCGTACAAGGCATCAATTACCGGCTGGTTGACGATCAGTTCCCAAATGGGCACACGATCAGGCTGACCGCGGCGCAACGCGGTCATCATCCGTTCGAGCCCCGACATTTCCGACACCTGCGCAGCCCACCCTTCTATGAAAGCGAAACACCGTTCACTATGGCATTATGTTAACAGAATCGCAGTCCACAAGTAAAGCCATTACGCTTATCGGCATGAGAAACAGTGCGCATGAATGAGGATAGTATGCGATGTGTAGATATCAGGATAGGCGTCTATGAGGGGCAACGCAGGCACACCCCGCACTAGCGGTGCTGCTTTCGCTGTTGGGCGAGCATTCGCTTGACCTTGTCGCGGTTGTATATGGCGGCTCCGTCCGTGGGGTTTTCTTCAAGTATGTGCTCCCACACCGCCAGGCTTTCCTCCAATCGCCCCAACTTGGTAAGACAGTGGGCGTAAACTCCCTGCGACAGGCGGTCTTCGCCCAATTCCGCCGCCTTGCGCAGGTAGGGGGCCGCCGCGGCAAAGCGCTTGAGCAGAAAATACTGCTGGCCGAGGTTGAACCACGCCGGAATCGAGTGGGGATTGGCGGCAACTCCCCTGTGCAGTATTCCCAGCGCCTGGTTGTTCTTTCCCATGCTCCACGCTAGCCATGCCGCATCTCCATAGACATGTACCATGTGTGGATCAAGAAACAGCGCTGTTTGCATGCAGCGGATGCACTGGTCGTAGACGCCGCCGTTGTGCCACCACCAGTCGGTCTCCAGCATGTAGGCATTGATGGCGGCGTCAATGATTTCCGCCATTGACGGTCGCTCGGCACCAGCGGCCGGCGGCTCCCCCGGCGGGGGCATCATGGGTGGGCTGCTGAGGGCACCGGCGATGAGATTGCGGATGAATCCTGATTGACCGCCGGCATAATCAGCCAGTGCCGCGCGGGCCGCCGGGTCGTCCAAGCGCCACAATCCCAGTACGGCGTATACCTTCACCCAATCCGGCTGGCCGACGAGAGCAGCAACCGCTGCCGGCAGCCCTCGCCTGTCTCCCAGGCAGGCAAGGGCGATGCCTGCATGGATACGCACTCCCCGCGAGGGGTCCGTCAATGCCTTCGCCAATCGCGAGGCCGACCGGGGCCAGGCGATTTGGCCCAACAAGAACGCGGCCCGCATTCTTTGTATCGGCTGCGGGCTGCTTAGCTGTTCCAGCAACGTCGGGACTGCCGCAGTCCCGCCCCACAGGATGGGGAAGGGAGCCCAGGAAGGTCGAAACGGTTCATCGGCGAGATTATCCAGAGGCGTCAAGTCCGGATGTTGAACTATCAGTGGCGGCGACGGAACCGCAACCGGGCCGCGACGAGGCCGTGGCGCCGATTGCCCCGCTGCAGCAGGCACATACAATGTCACTATCAGCATGGCTGCCAGTAGCTGTTTCATGCCTTCACTCCTGCTAATCCGCCCAAAAACGCAACACAACTTGTTATTCGCCGGCAGTGTACTGATGACCTGCCGCCGCGACAAAGGTATGCGGGACAACGGGGGCGAAACAGGCCGACGATTCACCAAGCAACCGCGGAGGAGGAAAACCCGGTGGACAATGTAGTGCGTTTTGGGGTTTCCATTCCACCCGAGCTGTTGGAAAAATTCGATGCCCGCATCCGTGCAGCCGGCTATCCCAACCGTTCCGAGGCTATCCGCGACATTATCCGCGATTACCTGGTCCGCCAGGAATGGGAGCAACCCCAGGCAAACGTGGTCGGCACCGTCACCTTGGTCTACGACCACCATGTTCGCCAACTGGATGCCAACCTCACCGAGCTACAACACCAGCACCATGACATAATCCATTGCGCCACCCACGTGCATGTCGACCACGACAACTGCATTGAAGTCGTAGTGGTTGAAGGCCCTGCAGAGGAGGTCAGGCATGTAGCGGAGGCGCTCATCGCGATGCGCGGCGTCAAGCACGGCCAACTGGTGTGTACTACCACCGGCAAGGGCGTCTAGGGGTTACCGTCACCGCCTGCTGGCCCGGCACGTGGTATAAGGTGAGCAGCCGGCTCGCGGTATCCGCCAAGGATCGGCGCCGTTGAAGCGCCTCCATCCCGGGGCGGGAACTTGGGATGCACAAACGAATGTTGACCTACCATAGTAAGCGGCCGAAAGACCGAGAGCATGGGCGAGCCAGGGGCAACGGCAAAGCTGCAAGCCATTTTTCAGCCGTCTATTGACAACCGGCCCGAATGTATCATAGGATATTGCCGTATGATTGCCTGAGGAGTGCAGATGCGAACAATATTGATTGTAATGGCCGCGGTAGTCCTGATCGGGACTGCCGTTTATCTGAGTGGGCCTGCCACTGTTTACACAATTGATAGCCATGTCATAGCTTTGGCAAAACCCGCCGAGGGCATTGTCTTCGTCAGTGCGGCCAAGCCCGATGCCAAGGCCGGTTCGCTGCAATGGGTGGCCGGCCGCCGGCAGCGTCCCCAAACACTGAGCACGCCTGGGCAGGTTGTTGCGGTGGCCGCTGAGGGCGTGGATGTATGGGCAGTGGTGGCTGATCCGCCTGCACTGGTGCATTACGTGCTGCCTTCACCCAGGCCGGCGGACACGATATCATGTCCTTACCGGCCGCTTGCCGCGGCCATACGGGATGGCACGCTGGTATGGGTCGAGCGACGCCCGGCCGTGTTGCCGTGCCTAAAACACATACCGGTCGCCGGCCCCGTGGACATCATCAGGGCGTTGCGCAGCGGCCGGCAGCAACAGGTGCTGGCAGTGGTCGAAGGCACGGATTCGTGGCAGCGTCACGATATCATCGCAACGGCCGGCGGCCGCCTGTACTGGGCCCAGCATGTCAACCCGCAGGTCGCCTACCCCCACACGCTGTTTTGCAGCGTTTCTCTTGAGGGCAGCGATCTTCCACGGGTTGAGGAGGTGGAGGCGGGGCATCATTCGGCTATTCTTTACAATGGTAACTTGTACTGGACCGCGTATTCGAAGGAAGCGGCCCAGCCGGATAGCCTGCGATCCGTCTGGCAGCGACCACTGGCAGGGGGACAACCCTCGTATGTCACTGACTGGCTGAGTCCCCCGGGGCCGCTGGTGGCGAGCAAAGAGCATATCTATTACTTTTCGATCGGTACCTTGTGGGCGGTGCCGCCGCAGTTGGGGTGGCCGCGTGACATATGGAGTGCGCCGCGCGGTTCAATCAAGGCATGGGCCCGGGCACCTGACGGCCTTTATGCTGCCTGTCCATTTACCAATCCTCGTGCCAGGACCACCAAGGTCCGCGTCATACGAATACCGACCAGCTTGCAAGGCCGGGTAAAGAACATCTTCCGAAAACTGTAGCGGGAAGGTGTACCGGCCCAGCAACCCTCCGCAGCGTTGCAAGGGAAAGCCTTGAAGGACGACATGCATTGAAGAAGCAGATTCCTGACATCTGGGTAGCTCTTGTTATTCTGGCGGTGCTCGGCGGTGTATTCTACCTGTACGGCCGTGGATTGCTAGGCGAGCCGCGACAGGGTAAGCGCCAGGGACCGCCGGGGGGCGCTGCAACGCTGGCGCCACCTGTCACGGGGATGCGGGCAGTCAATGTCACCACCCTTGCCGGCCGCCCTGAGCCGGGATATGCCGACGGCGTGGGGAAAGCCGCGCGTTTCAGCGGCCCGGCTGCAGTGGCGATAGGCCCTGGGGGCGTCATCTTCGTCGCTGACACGCGAAA
>JALGVG010000160.1 GCA_029819875.1 Candidatus Zipacnadia bacterium
GGCTATACCATCAGCCTGCCGGAGGACGATCGGTACTTGATGTCGCGCACCGAGATACTCAACCGCATGACGCAGGCACTCGGAGGGCGGGCGGCCGAGGAGCTGATGCTGGGAGAGATAACCACCGGGGCCGCCAATGACCTGGAGAAGGTCACCGAGCTGGCGCGCGAAATGGTCTGCAAGTACGGGATGAGCGAAATCCTGGGGCCGATAACATACGGCAAGGAGCACGGTCCGGTCTTTTTGGCCCGCGACCTGACCGAGGAACGCAACTACTCGGAGGACGTGGCCCGCTTGATAGACGAGGAGGTGCGCAAGGTGGTGGACGAATGCCACACCCGGGCCAAGCGCATCATCCAGGAGAACGCCGACAAGTTGCACTTGCTCGTCGAGGCTCTGCTGGAGCGCGAGACGCTCGACCAGGAAGAGGTGGCCGCCATAATAGAAACCGGCAAGCTGCCGGAGGCGAGCAAGGAATCGCGGGCGCCCAAGCAGCCGGCGGCTGCAGACCAGGACGTCGCCAAGAAGCCGGCAGAGGCACCGGGGACGGTGCGGCCGACCACGCTTCCGGAGGCGCAATCACCTTAAGGTTTTCGGTGTATCTTGCAACTTGCAGAGCACTGCTATATAATTAACGGCACGACAACGAGGCAAGGGCCCGTAGCTCAGCGGTAGAGCACTCGGCTCATAACCGATTGGTCGCTGGTTCGAATCCAGCCGGGCCCACCAAGACAAGGAAAGCGGCGTGCCACTGCTCGATCCCCGCGCGGGAAAGAGGGTGGCACCATCTGTAAACAGAGGCTTATCCCGGGCAACGGCCCGGGTTGTAGGGTGTGAGGTAAATGTTGGGCGTGATAGCAGATTATGTCAAGAGCAGGCGCCATCGGCTGGGCCAGCACGTGCTGTTTGTGGGCAGCGGCGTGCGCCTGGCCAGCGAGACGACCATGGCGTCGATCCTGGAGCAGCTCGCCCTCGAGCATTGCGGGGACAGCTTCGAGGGGCTGCCGCCCGAGCGGCGGGGTCGCGAGGCTCTCAAGCGCTTCGCCGAACAGACGACAGACCATGCGGTGCGCTGCAGGCTGCTGCAGGAGAAGTTGCACGACGTCCGCCCCCCCGAGGGCTACATCCGGTTGGCAAGCCTCATCAAGGACGGTTATTTCCCCCTGATATTCACCATGAGCCCGGATGACCTGCTGGAGCAGTCCCTGAGCAACCAGCATCTTGAGCCGGCCAAGGACTACCACCTGGTGGTGGCCGGCGTCACTCCTCCGGAGACTTACACGGTGGACCTGCAGGAGTCCACGCGCGTGGCCATAATCAAGTGCGGCGGTGACGTGGGCAGCAAGTACCTGCCGCTCAGCGAGGCGGAAATCAGGGAAACGATAAGCGGCATTTGCGATACCATATCCCGCAGCTTCAAGGTGCTCTCCATATTCACCGCCTATACCGAACGCGACAAGCCGTTCTTGGCCTGCGTGCCGCGCGAGGGGGGAAAGATATTCTGGGTCAACACGATTGTCCCCATGAAGGACCAGGAACTGTACGAGGAACTGAAGCTGGAAAGCCCGGCCAGCATCGAATATCACCGCCTGCAGCCGGAAGTGACCGAGTTGCTGGAGGCGCGCCATTCGGCACGCCACCTGGTGGTGCGGGAGGCGGGCACCTTCAATGAATTCATTGCCAACCTGCACAACCGGCTTTACATGCGGCGCGATCGGCACCGCCGGCGACACCGCCGGGAGCTGACGGTGTTGCGCGGCGGACCGTACAGGTTCCTGGATTACTTCGACGTCAACGACAACCAGTTCTTCTACGGGCGCGAGCAGGATGTCGAGACACTGCTGGGCATGATCCAGGAGCACCGGCTGGTCGTGCTGTTCGGCCGCTCGGGGATCGGGAAGACCTCGCTGCTACGCGCCGGGTTGATGGCGGAGCTGGCCAAGCGGGCGAAGGATGCCGAGGCCGGCGAAATCCCCTGGCTGACGGTCTATGCCTTGTGCGAGGATGACCCTCTTGACAGCGTGCGCCAGGCGGCCTTGGACGCGGCCGAAGAAGCCGGGTTCAACGTCGATAAGCTGCGGGACCACAAGACACTCAAGAAATTCCTCCGCGCCGTGGCCGAGGTCACCGGCCGAAACGTGCTGGTGATCCTGGACCAGTTCGAGGAATTCTTCGTCAAGCTGGGGGCCCTGGTCAAGCAGCGCTTCTTAAGCGAGATCGCTGAGTGTATCAATACCGACCAGCAGCCGGACGAGGGACTTGCCGGCAAGCACATTACGGTGCTGCTGAGCATCCGCGAGGACTTCGTGGGCGAGTTGTACGAACTTCACGAGCAGTTGCCCACCGTCATGCAGCACATGTACAGGCTGAAGAAATTGACGCGCGAGCAGGCGGAAAACGCCATCGTCAAGCCCGCGCAGAACTTCGGCATCCGCGTTGAACCCGAGCTGGTGGAGCGCATCATCGAGGACCTCTCGCGCGACGGCATCGAGCCGACGCAACTGCAGATCGTCTGCGACCGCCTGTACTCGTCGCTGGAGCCGGGCCATTACGTGATTACCGAGCGACACTATGACCGCCTCGGAGGCACCGAAAAGATCCTCTCCCAGTACCTGGACTATGCCCTGCGCCAGTTCCCGCCCCTCGAGCGGCGGGTGGCACGCATGATTCTCAAGCACATGGTTACAGGCTCCGAGCTTAAGGCCCTCCGTCCCCTGGAGCGCATTGCGCAGGAAGTGGGCATGGACCAAGAATCCGTTGAGCGGGTACTGGCGAAGCTGGTTGACTTCCGCCTGGTGCGGGGCGTGGACAAGGATCGCAAGCGCAACTACGAGCTGGTGCACGAGTACCTGGCCGAGGAGATCGGCGGCTGGCTGACGGACGACGAGCTCAAGCTCAAGGACGTTCAAGACCTGCTGACGCGCGAGTTGAACAACTACGAGAAGTTCGGGCTGCTGATGGATGCCGAGACGCTGAGGATCGTCAGTGAGCAGCGCGAGCGGTTGAGCATCTCCCCGGCCGAGTTGGAGATGATCATACTCAGTGCCGCCGCCAGCCAGATCGATGTCAAGGAATGGATGAGCAGGCTGCCGGAACTGGGCGAGGCGCGCATCCGCGTGTTGGCTCGAATGATGGAAGACAGCAAGGTTCACGTGCGCCGGATCGCGTACGAATATCTCCCCGAGCCGGTTCCTTCGGCCTTGATACCGCAACTGGTGGCGGGACTGAGGGACACCGATGAGACCATCCGCAACAAGGCCCTGCAGGTGCTCAACACGCTGCAAAGGCCGCTGCTGGAGGCGCTGGCGGGGGATGGTGTTGTCAAGAAAGCCGACGCCGCCTTCGCACTGGCCAAGATGGCGCCGGGTCGATATATCACGCATCTACTCGACGCGATGACGGATGATGACGAGGAATACTGGGACGTCGTCACGCAGGTGTTGGGTGAGCTGGGCAGCGAACAACTGGGCCAGCAGGTGCTGGAGCGGCTCGTCAAGCTGGACGGCCGGGCGCCCTGGGCGCTGGCGCACCTGATGGGGCACATGGCGGCCAATCACCAGTTGCTTGAAGCCCTGCAAAGGGCGGTTGCGGACAGCTCCTCGGCACGCCTCAAGTACGCCCTCGGGCTGGCGCTGACCGAGTGGCGGCAATTCGACGAGGCGGAAGAGGTGCTGCGGCAAGCCGTCGCCGAGGCCGATGACTACGGGGCGAAGTTGATCGACCAGGCGCTGCAGAATATCGGTAAGCATCGCGAAATGATGGTCAGCGGTGGTGACCGGTGGGTGATGTTCAGGCATGACGCGGCGCACTCAGGCGCCATTCACCAGCCGCTGAGGCCGCCGCTGAAAAAGATATGGAGTTATCGCACCGGCGGCACCTTGATGGGCTCGGCGGTGGTCAGCGGCGGGGTCGTCTACTTCGGCTCGCGCGACCACAACCTCTATGCCCTGACCAGCCAACACGGTGGGCACCTATGGACCCTGAAGACGAACGACAGGATCGAGGCCACCCCCGCCGTCAGCGACGGGCTGGTGTACATCGGTTCGTACGACCGCCGCTTGTACGCGGCCGACAGCGTGACCGGCCGGGTGCGCTGGGCAAAGGACCTGGGCAGTGAGACGCGCTCCTCGTGCACCGTGGCCGACGGGCGGGTATGGATCGGGTGCCGTAACGGCATGCTTCATTGCCTCAACGCCCACACCGGCGAGACGCTGTGGCAATACCAGATGGCGGACGAGATCTCCGGTTCCGCCGCAGTTGTGGGCGAGCGGGTGATCGTCGGTTCGTGGGACAGCAACATCTGCGCCCTGGAGGCGGTCAGCGGTGAACTGCTCTGGCAGGTGGCCACCGACGGTCCCGTGGCTTGCTCGCCGGCCGTGGACAACGGCATCGTCTACTGCGGCTCGGACGACTGCTGCCTGTACGCCATAGACTTGGAAAGCGGCACCCTGGTATGGTGCAAGGAACTGGGCACCCAGCTCCGCTCCTCGCCGGCGCTGGGAAGCGACCGCCTGGTGATCGGCGGCATCAACGGCGGCATCTTTTGCGTGAGCTATCAGGATATGGAGCTTATCTGGCGCAAGGACGCCGAGGAAGAGGTGCTTTCCTCGCCGGCCATCGCCGGCGACGTCGTGTACGTGGGATCGAAGGACGGCACGCTGTACGCCCTGGCACTTGACGACGGGCAGCTGCTGTGGTCGTATCGTACTGCCTACGGCATCTACTCCTCTCCAACCATCGCCGAGGAAACGCTGTACGTGGGCCTGGAGCACAATGAACTTGTTGCCTTCCAGTCGGCAGAGGAATAACGAAACGGTGCACTTGTCACGGCGCCGCGTCAGCGTGATGGGGCTGATAGTCGGCGGGTGGTTTGTTGTGGTGGGGGTGTTGATGGCGGCCGCCGCGTTGGGCGTGGAGCCGCTTGAGCGGATGCGCACCGAGTTCGTGGCACTGCGTTACGCTGACGAGGCGCAGCAGGCAGCGTTTTCCGTGCCCGTGGACAGGAGCCGGGCACTGTTCAGCACCCGGCGGGCGCTGGCTTTGGCGCCGCACCGCATCCAGGTGATGAAAACCGCCGCCGACGTGCTGCTTGCCATGGGCGAGTACAAGTCGGCGCTGATGGTGCTGCAACAGCAGCGCCGGTTGACGGGGGCATGGCTGGGCAAGGAACTGGGCATGTGCTACCTGATGACCGGCGACTTGCGGCGTGGCGAACGACTGCTCGAACAAGCCGTGCAAGCAGCCTACGAGCAACGCAATACCCGCCCGGGCGGGCTGCAGGCTTATGCAGTAACGCTCAACGACGTGGGATACTTCTACGCGCTGGCCGGGGTGCGACTTCAGCGTGCCAAGCAGTACACGGAAACGGCCGTGAAAATCAATCCCCTGGAGTCGGCGTTCGTCGACAGTTTGGGGTGGGTGTACTTCAAGCTGGGCCGCTATCACGACGCCTGTTTCTACCTCGAGCGCGCCGTACGGTTGATGGCTCCCCAGCAGAATCCGGAATTGCACTATCACCTGGGAGCCGCCTACGCCCGCGAAGGCCGCATCCTGCGGGCGGAGGTGGAATTGTACAAAGCATTGACGCTGGACCCGGACAACAGCGAAATCCGCAAGGAAATACAGCAACTGAAGTGGGAACTGCCCCAGCCGGTCATCGTGCAGGCGATGCCGTCCGGCGATGTCTGATACAGCGGTCCTTTCGCGCCCCTATAACCCAGGCAGCTACCAGGAGGGAGACATGATCAGACTGTCA
>JALGVG010000015.1 GCA_029819875.1 Candidatus Zipacnadia bacterium
AGCGCGACCACCAGCAGCAGCGCCAGCTTTTTGGCCGGTGCCGCAATGGCGCCGGCCAGGTGCGCATCCGCCCAGCGTTGCAGGGGACGCAGCATCCACACAAAGCCCGCCGCGGCCACAATGGCCACGAAGGGGAAGGCAGGCAGAAACAAGCGCACCCCGTTGTACTTGGGAACCTGGGGCAGGCAACTGGGCAGCAGGTTGACTATCGTTCCCCAAGCCGCCAGGCCTACCAAGGCGCTGGTCCCCGGCGGCGACGACGGCCCGGTAATTGCCGGTCCTTTCAGGCAGCGTTTGACCGCCCGCACGGCAGCGCTCAGGACGCGGGCGAACCCCACCGCAAACAACGCCAAGGTAGCGGGCGGGAGGGTGATGGCGCTCATGACCAGCGGATAATGCCACGGGGCCACGGTATAACGCGTGCCGAAGTATGTCACGGCGATCCGGCCGTGATGCAGATGAAAGTTGAAATACCGCAAGAAGCGGGCGATCGTATCGTGCCATAGCAACGGCCACGTCAGCACCAGGGCCAGGGGTCCGCAGACAAGGAAGCTGACCAGCAGGGGCAGGACCATCTTGCGGCGCACCACAAACAGCCACGGGAAAACGACAAACGGAACAAAGAAGGCATTCAGCTTGGTGTTGAGGGCCAGGCCCCACATCAACCCACTGGCCATCGCCCAACTCCATTTGCCCGTGCGCGCCGTCATCCAGCAGCAGGCAACAGTCAGCGTGCACATGACCATGGCGGGGGCATCCAGTGCCAGCAGGTGGCTGTCGGCGAACACGCGGGGCATCAAGAAGAGCGCTCCGACTGCATACAAGCCGGCTGCCCGGCCCCAGAGGCTTGTTATCCACAGGTAAAGGCAGGCGGCAAGCACGCCGCACAGCAGCGGGGTGGCAGTCCGCAGGGCGGCGAGGGGGGCAAGCACATGCACCATCGGCAGCATCGCCAACCCGCCCACCAGCTTTACGAAACCCGGCTGGTAGTCCTCTGACTGCCAGAACCGATCCACGCCCGGGCGGGTGACGGCGTAAGCGGGTGCGCGCAGCAGCGTGGCCAGCCATTCATTGGATTTCTGTGCCAAGCTCATGTACCATGGCTCATCATAAGTCAAGCCATAGTCGGCGGCGGTCAGCATCAACGTAACAAAGAGCACCAGCCCCAGGCAGACGGCAATCAGCCTATCGGCCATCGCGCCACCTCCATGCTGCTGTCCCAAGGCAGGCCAAGATCGCCGTGGCCAGGCACGTCAAGAATCCACCGACGATAAAGCTGGTCGGCAGGTACACCATCTCCACGCGGCTGGCCCCGCGCACCACCACACCGGTCAACGTATAGTCCACGGCAAAGACGGGCAGTTGCCGGCCGCCTGCGAATGCATGCCAGCCGGGGAAGAAACTGTTGGCGATCACCGTAAGCCCGCTCCACGGCTGGTCACTGACGATGGTGAAACGGTTGATGCGATAATCTTCAATTCTCAGCTCCGCCGGCTGCTGGCGTTCCACGTCGGCCGCGTCGCCGCCAATTATGACTTCACGGCGTGGTTGAAAGTCAGGGCTGGTGACGATTCGCAACGCTTCGGCTGGCGTGCCCACACGGCGGACGGTGGCCGGGACATACGCCCGGGGCAGCGCCTGCTCGTTGCGGTAGATATTGACCTCGTAGTGGCCTTCGAGCCGTCGGAAGCCTTCGGCCGGCGGTAGCGCCTGCCGGCAGATGACATCGCGAACTCCCAGCAAGTCCATTAACGGCAGTCGCCAGTCGGGCTGCACGAAGCCGAGGATTTCCGTGGAGGCGGCATGCAGCAACTTCCTGTAACGGCCGCTGTAAAGCGAGTCGCTGCCCTGGATGTCTTCCAAGCCCAATCTCATCGCCTGGTTGGCAGGCAGGCGGCGCACGGCGTCCTTGCCCAGGCTCAAGAAGCGATGCGGCTCGCGGCCGGAACGCAGTTGCGGGATCGTCGCCGTACGAATATGCAGGTAGGCCGGGTTGGCGGCGGGCGTGAAGTGATGGATGAACAGGCCCATATCCAGGGCCAGCAAGATTATCAGGGCAACAAGAGCCCGCCGCCGCAGGCGAGTAGTGCACAGGTATGCCAATATGCCTGCAGCCAGCACGAGGCCACAGAACCTGCCCACCTGAACTGCAGTGTAAGGAAGGATGCCGGGCAAGGCGCGTTGGATCTGGTGATGAAGGATGAAGCTTTTCGTGCCCAGCCAGGCCAGCCAGCCCACGATAAGCAGGCCCAGGGTTGCACCCAGCACCATGCCCGGCAGCCGGCGTCGCCGGCCCTGCCGGACGGCTTCCAGCACGCACTCCAGCCCAAGAGCGCCCAGTATGCTTACGGCAGTGGCGGCTATCACAATCACGCGCCCGATGCCGTGCAACCACTTGTAGCCGGGCACCAGGTAGTACAAGACGGCATTCAACCCGCTGCCCATCGCCAACAGCCAACTGAGGACGAACATACCCACCCAGAACCACGTTGCCGGCCGGCGGTACAAGGCCACCGCCAGCAGTGCAAACAGCCAGGTCGCCGCCCCCACGTACCAGGCGGTCTCCGTGTAGACACGCAACTGCTCGGGCACCCACTGGCCCCAATGGTTGTTGTCAACCGGGTTGCCCATCAGGTCCGGGATCATTCCCAGGACGACAAACGAGGGCGGCAAGCGGAACGCCACCTGGCGCTCATAGCTGGCCTGGCGGTCACTCAAACCGGCTGCCTCAAGCGTGGGCAGCAGCTGGCAACCTGCCAGGCAGCCCCCCACGACGGCCGCGGCAATGAACAGCCAAAAGCCGTACCGCGCCCTGGTTAACGCCCCTGCTCGCCATAACATCAGGGTTCGCCATGCCACATACAGCGAGACGGTCATCAGCAAGTACAGTGATATGTGCATGAAGCCGGCCAGAAATTGCAAGCCGACGCCAGCGGCCATGACAACCGCCCACCCCAAGGGCCGACCGACCGCGGCACAGGCAACTGCCTGCGGGGCGCGCGGACCATTCGGCAGGCGGCTGACAGGCAAGGCGCGGATTGCCCGCTCATAGGCCATCAGGATAAGAGGCAACCAGGCAAAGACGGAGCGCACCGAGGGGAAACACAGCCAACCGACAAAGAAGCCGTTGGCCATGAAGGCAATGGCACCGAACAAGGCGGCCGCCGCGCGGCAGCCGATGGTGCGCAGGAAACCGAACATGAAGGCGCCGGCCAGGAACAGGAACAAGGCGCTGGCCCAGCCCAAGGCCCTCTCAGCGGGCATCAGGCAGTGGAGCCACGTTTCGGGGTAGAAGACGGCCGAGGAGTTGTTGGCGACAAACGGCGTCCCACAGAACTGGTGAGGATTCCACAGCGGCACAGTGTTATTCAGCAGGTGCTTGCGCGCGTATGCCCGCCACGGATAAAACTGGTTGACGGCGTCAAGAATCGGGTTGTTGACACGCCCCGGAAAATCGGGAAACTTTCGCGCATGTGCGGCCCACGGGTCGGCCAGCAGCAGCAGGTCCGCCGGCAGCATGACCTTGCTCCCTATCGTCACCGGCCATAGAAAGCCCACCGAAAGCATGGCCAACAACAACAGGCACAAGATGTCGCGGCGCCGTTCAGGGGCCATACAGCCCCCTCCAATCGTTGACCCGGATCCGCAACAACTCGGCGGCGGCCGCCAGGCCATCCTGCAGGATGTGGAAGCGGCTGTCTCCGGAATCATACCAACGCACCGGTATCTCGACGATGCGGTAACCGAGCTTGCGCCCCAGGTAGATAAGCTCGGCGTCGAACGCCCACCCGTTTTCCCGCTGCATGGTAAACAGACGGCGTGCCACCTCCGCGCGAAAGCCCTTGAAGCCGCACGTCACATCGCTGACGCCCAGGCTGAGCCAGTGGATAGCCAGCCAGCGGAATCCGCTGCCCAGCGTCCTGCGCAGCCAGCGCTGCGGCCTGGCAAGGCACGATTGCGGCAGGTAGCGTGAACCGATGGCCATGTCCGCACCCGCCTCGAGGGCCTCCCGCAACTTGTCCGCTTCACTGATGGGAGTCGCCATGTCCACGTCTAAGAACATCACCATCGGCATGCGCGCGGCAAGTACTCCCCGCCTCACGCTGTAGCCCTTGCCGCGATTGGGGCTGTGCGACAATACCCTGATGCGCTGGTCGTCAGCCGCCATTGCCCGGGCAAGCGTTGCGGTGTTGTCACTGCTGCCGTCATCCACCACGATAATCTCCGCCGCAAGCCGCCTGCTGTCCACGTAAGCCACGACCTGCTCGATGGCTTGCGTAATGCAATTCTCCTCGTTGAAAGCGGGCAACACTATGCTGATGCCATCATCACTCACTGCTGCTTCTCCTGATGGGGCTGGGCACTACCCTGTAGATGGTAACTGACCTGTTCTTGTACACCTCTGCCAGCTTCGTAAGGCCGGCTGCGGGATCCTCGTTGGCAGGGACAATCTTACCCGAAGGGTCTATGCGGCGCGCCAAGGCCTGTTGAAAGATCCGCTCCCGAGGGCCATAGAATACCAAGGTGGTGCCTGTCGTCTTCAACACCAGCCACTTTAATTCAGGGCTTTGGCCGGGGGTGAAGAATAAGCTTACACCGCGCAGTGCGCGGCCGAATTCGAGTGTCTCAGCCCAGTGGCCTGCGTAAACACGGCACGGCGCCCGGGGGGGAATGTGACTGCCGGTCAGCGAGGAACTCATCACCAAGTCCGCCGCCACCGTGCTGCGTCCAAGATAGGCAATCGCCTGCAATTCATCGGTGGTCAGGTACATAGGGGGCTGCAGGACATCAAGCAGGTCGCGGTTGTTGACCGCCGCATGGCGCAGGCAGCCTGTCACGAACAGTATGTTCGACGGCAGTGACAGCAGGGCGACAAGCGCCAGGACAACCGCCGGCGAAAGGCGCCCGCGCAGCAGCGGCACAATCACGTACACGGCACCCACCGCCGCGAGAATGCAGATAGGAAGGTGCATTCCCTCGGCGAGTTTACGCTGGAAAGAGACAGGCAGGTACAGCGCTGGGGCGTTTACAATGAGCCATATTACCGGCAACAACAGAGCCGGAGGGGATTCATCCCTGCCCGAAGCCTCGGTGCGGCTCGCCCGCCAACGCCACAGCACGTACCCGGTGCCGAGCACGGCGAGGGCGAGGGGCAAGCCGTAGCCTATCGCATAATCAATCGGCCGCGCGGAAGCGGTGAGCGTGTTTATCTTTTCCCTGTATGCCGGGTCGACATGCGCCGTGTACCATGCCCACAGCGGGGCCGGCAGACAGATGAGGGCGATGGCTACATAACGCAATGCAGCCTGCCACCATCCAAGGCGGTGCGACAGCACGTTGAGCAGGAACCACACAAACAGCGTACCGAAACACACGAAGATATCATAGCCGTGGATGTTGCCCAGCAGCAGCAATGCCAGCCCGCAGGCCACGGTACTCCCCCATCCCCGCCGGACCGCCCTGACACCGAATAACATGACCAGGCACAGCAACCCCATAGCGACTACGAACAGGGGATTGAGAAACAGCGACAAGAAGGTGACCGCTTCCGGCTGTGCCTGCCAACCGGCCGCCACGTCTACGGGGAAAAAGCGCGGCCGGTAGTAACTGGAGGGCGGGTTCTGGGCGCGCAGCACGAAAATCCAGCCCAGACCCGAACTGAGGGAGGCGAGAAGTACCGCTCCCAGCTGGACTGCGCGCCGCTGCGTCAGCTCGCAGACCAACAGGTAGAAGGCCCATAGCAGGAAAACCCCACCCACCACGCGCGCGAGGTGGAAAACGATTATCAACTTCCAGCCGGTGAGCCGAGCGATGAGTCCCAGGGCGAGAAAAAAAACGTTGAAAAAGTGCGGATTCTGGGGCTTGCTGGTGTATTGATTGAAGAACACGAAGTGCCCGTCACGAGCCTGGCGCATCCATTGCAAGTAGACGTTTCCCTCGTCAACTCCCCATAGGAAACCCATGAACTGCTGCCCCGGAGGCGTCATTGCGATGGCTGCCACATAGGGCAGGCAGGTTATCGCCACAAGGGCGACACTCCCCACTACAACCCACAGCAGGTCATGGTGCTTGGTAGTGCTACGTTCGCCGATGTCAGTACTTTGCATTGTGCCCCGGTATGTGGATGTTTCTCAAACGGCCGAGCAGATACGTGTATCGCTAATCTCGTGCAGCCAAGGGTCAGTGCCCGGACAAGCCACGGCATGACGGCAAATTCCGCACCGTCCCGCGCTTGCCTCCCTCCATGCCTCATTGTGTGCGCAATTCATTCCTGAGTCAAGAAGCAACCGCAGGCTCCTCAGTGCAGCGGCAGCGCCTGGTAAGCAACAGGAATATTGTTAGTGCCGTGACAACGGAAGCCGCCACCAGCGTCAAGAACAGGCCGCACACCACGCTCTGCGGCCAGAAGTCCATCCTGACGGTGGCCGCCGCCGGGCAGACCAGTTTCCAGAACGGATCGGACCGCCGGGGGCTGATACCGGCCCGGCCGCTGCTCCACAAGCGCCATCCGGGGTAGCACGTCTGGCTGATGGTGCCTTCGCCGCGGCCGGGGTCGGTGATGTTGAATACCAGGCTGTTGGGCCCTCGGCTTATGACCTGCGCTCGGCCCCCGTCCACCCACACCAGTGGTTTGGCCGCGAGGTTTTCGTACAGGTTCAGCCCGCCCCTGTGCCAGCGCAGACGCCACTTCTCCCCCGCCAGAGGCTCGCCTGTTAGCACCCAACGCACCGCTGCCTCGCCCAGGGCGGCGGCGTCGGTGCACTCCAGCAGCATCATGTTGCCATTGGTCGCCGGTGCCGGCTGGCCGCCTTCGAGGCGGGCGGCGAATGACACGATGTTGCGCGGCACCAAAGAATCGTACCCCTGGATGCTATTCAGCCCGTAAACGGTCGCAGAGTTAGGCGGCAACACCGCCTGCCGGGGCAGCCGGTCCATCCGCCATGCAGCCTTGGGAGTGATGGCCAGGATCCGCTCATCAACAGCGGCCAGGGATTGCAGCTTTCCAATCGCCTCGGCCGGCGGGTAAACCTCGGCGGCCTGCGCGCGGGGGACAAAGACGGAGGCGAACCATACCAGCTCGGCAGCCACAGCGAGCAACGCGACAATTGCCACGGTGCGGGCGACTGCAGGCCGCAGGGCACGGCGGACCACGGCATCCAAGCCCATGCCGCCGAGGACAGAGACCAGGAACGTATAAATGGCCAACATGCGTGTGAAGCTGCCCATGCGGCTGAACACGGGAACATGAAAATACAGCAGCTTGCCCAGCGGCCCGCCGACGGTTATCCAAAGCACGGTTCCGGCAACCACTGCAAAGCCCCAGGCCAAACGGTCGCGACGCAATGCCAGGGCAACGGCAGCCAGCAGCAGCGTTACCACGCCCACATAGCCGCAATGCTCGCTGAAGGAGAGGCCGGGGTAAGTGCCGCGGGCGGGATTGCCCAGGGCGAAGGGGTAGACGAAGGTCGCAAGCTCCACGGGTTGGATGGCCCGCATTTGCCAAAAGGCCCAGCCGGCGGCGGAGGGCACGGCCGTTCCACGCGAGGAGTTGATCGCCAGCTCCACCGTCGGAAGCAACTGGGCACAACCCAGCAACAGTCCCCCTGCGAAGGCCAAGCCGATCCAAGCGGCCAACCACAGGCGACCGCCATCAGCAGCCCCCCTGCCCAAGGCAATAACGACATATACGCCTGCGGCTATCCAAACGTAGGCGGCGATCTGCATGTGGCCGGCCAACAGGGTCAATCCCAGGCATACGGCCAATACCGCCAGGCCGCTGCGCCTGCCGAGGCGCAGCAGTTCAATTCCCAGCAGGCAGCCGGGCAACCAGGTGGCGGTATTGACGAGCGCCGCCAGCTCGGCCCAGGTCACAAAAAACCCGCCCATCACGAAAGCCAGGCCCGCCAGGGCCGACCCCCATGGGCCGATCTTCAGACACTGGCAATACAGGTAGGTCAGCAACAGTGCAGCGACGGCGTGAAAGGCGAGGCTTACAGACAGGAACGTCACTGGCGACAGTATTAACAGCAACCAGTTGGGCGGATAAAAGACTTCCGACTGGCCGTTGCCGACCATGGGGTAACCGCAGTATTGATGGGGGTTCCACAGGGGCAGGTAGCCGGACCGCAAGCTGCGGCTCATCCACACCCGCCACGGGTATACCTGGGCCACGCCGTCCCATAGCAGTGCATCCCACGCCCGCTTGGGCTTGCTGGTGGTCTCCTCGGACCACGGTTTCATCCCCTGGAGCCAGCCGGCACCCAGCGGCACGGCGTGATTGAGCCAAAAACCGGCCGCTATTATGACCGCCAGCACCACGCCGAATTGGGCCCTCGCCATTCGCTGCACAGGGATGGTTCCTCACCAATAGCCACTAGTAGTGAGCAAAGAAGGCCGGCGTCAGCCGGCCTTCCATTCTACACCAATATTCTGCCCGGCAAAAGACTGCGCGTCGGCGGGCACCACAGCCGCCGTGTCACCGCTCAAGGTGCACGGTACTGTGTGCGGGCGGTTCGGAAGCGTCGGCAGCCCGGTAGCTTGAGGCTATCACGATCACGCCGACTATGATGATGGCCAGCCCCACGATGCGCAGTGCCGGCACGACCTCGTGCAGCAGTCGCCAGGACAGGAAAGTCACCAGCACGTAGCTGAGAGCGATCATCGGGTAGGCATAGGACAGGTCCAGCCGCGAGAGAGCCACGATGTAAAAGAGGCTGGAAGTGCCGTAGCAAAGGAAACCCAACAGCACCCAGATATTGGTGAAAATAGAAGCCAGCACCTTGGCTGGTGCAGGCTTCTGACCCAGTTGGGTGGTTCCATATTTCCAGCAGACCTGCCCCGTGGCCCCCAGTGCAATGGCCAGCAGCAGAATTCCGACTGCTATTATCATGGTTTTTCGCTCTCTAGCAATTGCGGCCAACAAGTAGGTCTCCCTTGGCCAAGCATCAAGTTCTGCAGTTTGTGTTCGACAGCAGCACTCTGAGGCCACAACCACCCGCCCGTGGGACGAAGCGACCGCGGCCCCGCAATGCAGCTAGTTGAGCAGGCTGTTGGCAAGATCTACTGCCGAGGCGGCGTCGGGGGCATAACCATCGGCGCCGATCTCGTCCGCATAGCTTTGGGTGACAGGAGCACCACCGATCATTACCTTCACCTTGTCGCGCACGCCCGCGTCGCTGAGCGCGTCAATGGTGTCCTTCATGGCAGGCATTGTAGTCGTCAGCAGCGCACTGAGAGCCAGAATCTGCGGGGCCTGCTCATTGACAGCTTCAACAAACTTCTCCGGCGGGACATCCACTTCCAAGTCAATGACTTCATACCCCCCGCCTTCGAGCATCATCTTCACCAGGTTCTTGCCGATATCGTGCAAGTCACCCTTGACCGTACCGATGACGATCCTACCGCGTGGCTGAATGTCGCTTTCTGCGATCAAGGGCTTGATAACGTCCATTCCCGCATGCATTGCACGGGCGGCTATAAGCACCTCGGGCACGTAGAACTCGTTGTTCTTGAACTTCTCACCCACCACGTTCATGCCCGCGATCAGGCCTTGGTTTATAATATCTTGTACATCTACGCCTTCATCTACTGCGGCTTGGGTCAAGCGCACCGTCTCGTCACGGTTCCCCGCAATTACGGCTTCTGCCAGAGCTTGCAAGTCCGCCATCTGTGCAACCTCCTGTCAACATGGTAAATTTCTGGTCAGGTTGTATACGAACCACGCTGCTTGCGTGGATACTTCCCTGCGCGGTTTGCGCTTACCTGCCTGGGAAAAGCATCGTTTCCATAAAAGTCATCTGGAATTGCGGCTTGCGCATCAACTCCACGTGCTCGGCCAACCGGGCAACGTGGCAAGCATACTCTCTTTCCGCCATCGAAATCAAGGCCAATATCGCCCCTGCCCCGGCCGCGTTGCCGACCACCTGGACCTTCTCCAAGGGCAGGGAAGGGAACAAGCCGATGCGCAGGGCACTGGCCGGGTTGATGTAGCTGCCGAAAGCGCCGGCAATGACTATCTTGTCCAGTTGCTCGACAGTAAGCCCCGCTTCTTCCAGCAGGAGCTGCACCGCGGCCGACACTGCGCCCTTGGCCAGTTGTATCTGGCGGACGTCGCGCTGCGTCAAGGCGATATGCCTGCCGTCGTCGCCTTCTGCCAGCACGATGCGCCTGTCGTTGCCTTCGCCCTGCAGGCGGGCGGCGATATCCGGCGGCAGCCCGTCGGCGTTGGGGACAAACCGGCCGCTGGGGTCCACTATGCCGGCCTGGAGTGCAACGGCCATGGCATCAAACAGCCCTGAGCCGCAGATGCCGCGGGGCGGTGCGTCGTCTATGGTGGTCAGAGTTATCTGCGCGCCATCAAAGTGCACGTGGTCAATCGCGCCGGGGGCGGCCACCATACCGAACTCGATCTGCGCCCCTTCAAACGCCGGGCCGGCTGCACAGGAAGCTACCAAGAGCCTTTCGCCCGACCACAGTGCCACCTCGCCGTTGGTCCCGATATCTATCGCCAGCACCGGCCTGGCCTGGCGGGTAATCTTTTGAGCGGTCATCACGCCCACGGTGTCGGCCCCTACAAAGCCGGCAATACAAGGCAGACAGAAAACGTTGGCGCACGGGTGAACGTCCAGCCCCAGCTCACCTGCTTGCAGGTTGACAGGCGCCGAGGCGACAGGCACGTAGGGCGCCTCAGCCAGATAGCGCGGCTCCAGGCCCAGGAACAAGTGGTGCATGCAGGTATTGCCGACAACCGTCACCTCGAAAACGTCGCGCGGTTCGGCCCCGATTTGCTGCAGAGCCGCGGCGATGGTTTCGTTGACCACTTGCAGGGCCTCCTGGTGCAAAGCCGCCAGGCCCTCCTCGTGACTGTTGGCGAATTCAATGCGCGATATGACGTCTGCGCCATGCCTTGTCTGGGGGTTGTGCGAGGCGGAACTGCCGAGGATTTCGCCGCTGTCCAGGTCCACTATGTAGGCAACCACCGTGGTGGTCCCGATATCCACCGCCGCGCCCAGGCACGGCCCTGCGGTCGCAGCCGGGGCTACATCCACCAGGCGCCGGCCCACCATGGTGGCGCACACGCGGAAATTGCCGGCTCGCAGGGCGGACGGCAAGGCCCGCAGTGCCTGGGGGGAGGGCTGCAAGCCCGTAAAGTCACCGGAAAGCGCGTCCACCAGTCGCTGCAAGTCGCTGCGCTGGTCATCAAGGCTGGGCTCAGTGAGAACCAGCCACTGCCTGGTCACGTTGGGTTCGAGCTGGACGCCGGCTATGATGTCGGATTCCAGCGACTTGACGCCGATCACCCGGGAGGATACAGGGACGGCAACGACCACATCGCCTAGCGCTCGTGCCTGGCAGGCCAGCCGCTGGTGCTGCTGCAATTGCTGGTCGTCAAGCTGTTCGCTCTCCAGCTCGGTAGGCGGCGAAACTTCGCCTTGGCGGATGGTTACCACGCACTTGCCGCAGATCCCGCGCCCGCCGCAGGGAAGGCTCATGCGCACGCCTGCTTGCTGCGCCGCATCAGACAGTATTGTGCCCGGAGGAACCGTGGCCTTCTCCCCTCCGGGCAGGAACGTCACCCTGATTGTCCTTGGCATCGTCTCGTTCCTTGTGGCAATTACTAGTAATAACTGAGTTGTTTGCGGGCCTCCTGGGCCTCTTTGCTGGTCGGATCCGCGCTCACTATACGCTCGAAGATGGGCTTGGCTTCCTCGAACATGCCTAGCATGGTAAAGTACATGGCAAGGTCGAGTTGATATCGGAGGTTGGTCGGGTCGAGGGCGACCGCCTTTTCAAACTGTTCGCGCGCGGCGTCAAAGTCGCCGACATGGTTGAAGGTGCAGTGGGCCAATCCCCACCACGCTGCCGCACAATCAGGGGCATCGGATAGGATCTGTTCAAACAGCACTATAGCCTCATCATACCGGCCGTTGACGCGCAACTGCTGGGCCTGTTTGAGTGTGGTATCATCCATGTTAGGCTCCCTGGAGGCGTACTATACGCGTGGGTCGCTGGGTTATGAAAGATGACCACCATGATGGCACGACTATCCCCCCGGGTTCAGCCTATCCGGCCCGGCTTACTGCAATTTGTCTCCGATACCCAAGCGAGCTCCTCGTAGGTAATCCGCCGCCCGCATCACTCCCTTGCTTTCAGGCTGGACTAATTCCAGCGTTGCCGCTCCGCGCCCGGTAAGTATGACTACAGCGCCACTGCTGTTGTCTATTTCCACAATCGTCCCCGGCTCTCCTTCTTGTGCCTTGATGTTCTCCGCCACGCTTGCCTGCACGATCTTCAGCCGGCGACCTCGGCTCTCGCACCACGTTCCCGGCCAGCCGTAACATGCTCTTACAAGGTTCACGATTTCCTCCGCCGGTCGCGCCCAGTCGATGGCACCGTCGGCCCTGGTAAGGGAAGGCGCATAGGTAGCCTTCTCTTCGTCTTGCGGTATTCGCGGGGCACTGCCCTCCTCCAGCAGTCGCAGTGCCTCTGCCAGCAGTTCAGTGCCCACCGCAGTCAGCTTCTGCGTCAGGCTTTGACAATTGTCGTGCGGCTCAATGGGCACAGGCCGTTGCAGGATAATATCCCCGGCATCCAACCTCTCACCGATATATTGCACCGTTACTCCCGTTTCTGTCAAGCCCTGCATCAATGCGTGCTGCACCGGTGCTGCCCCGCGCAGGGCCGGCAGCAGCGAGTAGTGGACATTGACAGCCGCAATCCTGGGCAACTGCAATATCTCGCGACACAGGATGTGGCCGTAAGCCACGACAACGAACACGTCAGCTTCAAAGGGCGCCAACTGCGCGGCGAATTGGGCGTCAGGCTTTTCGGGCTGAAGCACCGGGACCGCAAGCTGCAGGGCCCGCTGCTTGACAGGGGGGGCAGTCAACTTCCGCCCCCGCCCACAGCGCCGGTCGGGCTGGGTGACCACTGCCACCAGATCGTGGTGTTGCAATATGGTGTCAATGTAAGGCACGGCATGCTCAGGGGTACCCCAGAACACAACCTTCATTGCGGCTCCTCCTGTTGCCGCAGCCTTTCGAACCGTTCGAGAGCCTCCTGCAGGGTTGTGCTGTCCAGGTGGTAGCCCCTTTCATCGCTTTCGTCGGGTACCATCCATGCCAGGGTATCCCGGTCGCAGCGGTCAATGAACAGCACACCGCGCAAGTGGTCTATCTCGTGTTGCAGTGCCCGGGCCAGCAGGCCCGCAGCCTCCAAGGTCACCTCGCGCCCCTCCAGGTCATAGGCTTGTACCACCACTTCGGAGGGGCGTTCTACTACCGCCGTCAACGACGGCAGGCTCAAGCAGCCCTCGTAGACCTCCGCCGTCTCCTTGGTGCTCTTGATAATTACAGGGTTGATCAGGCACCAAGTCGGCGCTTCGTCGTCCTGGTCGCCGGCATCCCCCTCGTCGCCGGCTTCGCGGTCCTCGGGTACGCGCACGCAAATGGCGCGCAACGAGACACCAACTTGCGGTGCCGCCAGCCCCACGCCAGGGGCCTCCAGCATCGTCTCAACCATGTCGGCCATCAGTGCACGCAGGTCATCGTCTACCTGCTTGACCTTCTTGGCCTTTTTGCGTAATACAGGGTCTCCACAATATCGTATCTTCATCACTGCCATCGATCTACTTTCAACTATGTGACCGCCGGGTCACATCATGTCATAGGGTTCAACATCCACAATGATACTCTTGCTGGGGATATGCTTCAACCTGTTTTGTAGTTCTTGTAACACGTTTTGCAATTGCAAAATATCCGGTGCCTTGATAAGAAGCTGGTAGCGGTACTTGCCCCGCAGGCGGTGCAGGGGCGCCGGTGCCGGCCCCACGTACTGCACCTGGCCTTCCTTCAGGCCCACCCCCATCTGCTGGAGGGTCGCTGCGCAGCGCCGGGCGTACGAATGCGCATTGCTCTCTTCCTCGTCAACAAATACCAGGTTGGCCAACTCTACGAACGGAGGGTAGAGGTTTTGCCGCCGGGCGGCAAGCTCCTTGGTATAAAAGGTGATGTAATCATGCCTGGCAGCGGCGGCGATGGCATAATGGTTGGGATTGTAGGTTTGCACCAAGGCAATTCCGGGCTTGTCCTCCCGGCCTGCTCGTCCCGCCACCTGGGTGAGAAGTTGAAAGGTCTGCTCGGCGGCGCGGAAATCAGGCCGGTGCAGACCTGTATCGGCATTGAGCACGGCCACAAGGGTTACCCGCGGGAAGTGGAGCCCCTTGGCTATCATCTGCGTTCCCACCAGCACGTTGGCCTCGCCGCGGGCAAAGCTGCGCAGTATCTGTCCATAGGCGCCCTTGTGTGACACCGTGTCCCGGTCCATGCGCGCCACCACGGCCCCGGGAAACTCGCGTTCCACCCGGTCGGCGACGCGCTCGGTGCCCAGTCCTGCAAACTTGATATCGTAGCTGCCGCAATTGGGGCATTTATCCGGCACCGGGACAAAGTAGTCGCAGTGGTGGCAGCGCATCGTCTTGGTGTTGTGGTGGTAGATGAGGGCCACGCCGCAATCGGGGCAGCGCAGGGCAAATCCGCACTGCCGGCACATCACGAAGGTGGAAAAGCCGCGCCGGTTGAGGAACAGTATCACCTGTTCCCCCCGTTCCAGGCGCGCTTGAATTTCCTCGCGGATGCGCTGGCTGAAGGTCTGCCCGCGCCCCAGCAGTGTCTCGGCGCGCAGGTCAATTATTTCGACTTCCGGCAGCGGGCGGTTATCAATCCGCTGGGTAAGCTCCATCAGCGCAATACTGTCATCGTGCGGGTTGCAGGCGCGATAGTAGGTTTCCACCGAGGGCGTGGCACTGCCCATGATAAGCAGCGCGCCGCTTGCGCGCGCCCGGGCGTACGCGACCGCAGTTGCCAGGTAACGGGGCGAATTGCTTTGCTTGTATGCGCGCTCGTGCTCCTCGTCCACCACGATTATCGCCAGGTTCTTGACGGGGGCAAATATCGCGGACCTGGCTCCCACCACGATGCGGGCATCCCCGCGAGCAATGCGCTGCCACTCGTCGTACCGTTCCCCCGGCGACAGCGCGCTATGCAGCAACGCCAGCTCATCGCCGAACCTCGCGCGGAATCGTCCTACCATCTGGGGAGTGAGGCTGATCTCCGGCACCAGCACGATGGCGCCGCCTCCGCACCGCAGGGCCTGCTCAATACTCTGAAGGTAAACCTCGGTCTTGCCGCTGCTCGTAACCCCGCGAATGAGCAATGCCGGGGGGTGAGGCCGGCCGAGATGTTTCTTCACCCATGCCAGTATCTGCGCCTGCGCCGGCGTCAGCGTGAGGTTTTCCGGTTCCTCCTCGCCCAGTCCGCTGCGGTCGGGCAGGCGCTCCACTTGCTGGTGGAAAACATGCACTACCCCTCTTCTTTCCAGCGCACGCACCGCCGACCGATGCAACTCCGCCAGCGGCACCGCATCATCACCGGCCTCGACCAACCGCTCGATGACCTCGGCCTGCCGCGGGGCCTTGGCATACAGCGCCTCGATGACATCGGGCCACGATTCGGCCTCATCGAGCAGCTTGACAACCTGCCGGGTGAGCGTTCGGGTAGCGGGGCGGCGCAGGGTTCGCCTGACCACCACCAGTCCCTTGCGTTCGAGGGCCGCCAGCGCGGCAGCCAGGCCGGCCGCCGTCATCCCTTGGCGTCCGACCGCCTGCTCCTGCAACTTGCGGCGTGTCAACTTGCCCCCGGCCTGCCACAGCACTTCGAGTACCTGAAGCTGCCGGGGTGCTGCGCCCAGACGGCCGAGAGCATCTTCGCCGCGGCCGGCCTCGGTCAGCTCAACCTCCACCACCGCCTGGCGGCTGGCTCCGGGGGGCAGTACACAGCGCAGTGCATCGGCCAGTGGTGCCTGGTAGCGCTTCGCCACCCAGGCAGCGAGTTTCAACTGGTCTTCATCAAACAGGGGTTCATCGACCAGCAGGCTGATGATGTCCCGTGTCTGGAAGGCGGGGGGCCGGCTGGTTAGCCCGATCACGTAGCCGGCCAGCCGCTGCTTGCCGAGGGGCACGAAGACACAGCTTCCTATGCCGACAACGCCCCGCAAGCGCTCAGGCACGCTGTAGGTAAAGGGCCGGTCCAATGCCCGGCCCGGCCCAGCAATCAACACCTCGGCATAGGTGGGACAATCATGCTGTGTCATCGTGCCTTGGTGGTTCGTGGCGACAGACGGCGGCGGATGGCTGCAGGCGGGAACATGGTGTGCCTGCTGCAGCCGGCACCAGTGCTGCACCGCGCGGTCAAAGACGACCGCCAAGGGCCCGCGTCTAGTCCAGCCCTGCCGCTTCTTTGAGCATCGCCACCGAATCGAGTCTTTCCCAGGTGAAGTCAGGCTCTTCGCGGCCGAAGTGGCCGTAGACGGCGGTTTGCTTGTAAATGGGGCGCCGCAGGTCCAGGAAGTCTATAATGCCGTCGGGGCTGAGGTCGAACTTGTCCAGGACAATCTGCGCGATGCGCTCTTCGGGTATCGTTTCGGTTCCGAAGCAGAATACCGCGACGGAGAAGGGTTGAGGGTCGCCGATAGCGTAAGAGACCTGCAGCTCGCACCTGCGGGCAAGGCCTGCGGCGACGATGTTCTTGGCGATGTAGCGCATCATGTACGCCCCGGAGCGGTCCACCTTGGTGGGATCCTTGCCGGAGAAGCAGCCGCCGCCGTGGCGGGCCAGCCCTCCGTAAGTATCCACGATTATCTTGCGGCCCGTCAGGCCGGTGTCCGCCTGTGGTCCCCCGATCTCGAACTTGCCCGTGCAGTTGACCTTCACGTCGGGCAGGCCATGGGGCATCAGCTCATCGGGGATGGTGGGAAGCACCACGCGCTCAACCATGTCATTGTACAACTGCTCATGGTCAACGCCCGGCCGATGCTGGGCCGCCAGCAGCACGCGCTTGACCGCCACCGGGCGGTCGCCTTCGTATTCCACGGTAACCTGGGTCTTGCCGTCCGGCCGCAGGTAGGTAATCTCGTCGGTCTTGCGCGCCTCGGCCAGCTTGCGGGCCAGCTTGTGGGCCAGCATGATGGGCAGCGGCATGTATTGGGGAGTTTCGTCACAGGCGTAGCCGAACATCATCCCCTGGTCACCGGCGCCTCCGGTGACAACGCCCTGGGCAATGTTTGGCGACTGCTCGTGGATGGCAGTCAGCACCCCAATAGTGTCGCAGTCAAAGCCAAACTTGGCCCGCGTGTATCCGATCTGGCGCACCGTCTCGCGCACGACCTCGTCGACCGGCACGTATGTCGTCGTGCTCATCTCACCGGCTACAATGCAAGTGCCCGTGGTCACGAGGGTTTCCACCGCCACCCGCCCCATGGGATCGTCACGCATCACGCAGTCCAAAATAGCGTCGGATATCTGGTCACATACCTTGTCAGGGTGGCCCTCGGTCACCGATTCAGAAGTCAAGAGATATCGCCGTCTGTCAGTCACCGTTAATGCCTCCATGTACTATCTGCGCATTGACACTACTGGTCGCCCAGTAGTTGCTCCACAACATCCAGTATTTCGGCCGCAATCCGGGCCTTGGCGGCGGTGTCTAAGCGCTTGCGGGGGCCGTTGCGGTCGATAATCATCACCGCGTTGGTGTCACTGCCGAAACCGCTTCCGGGCCTGGTCAAGTCGTTGGCTACCACCAGGTCCAGATTCTTGCGGCGCAGTTTTTCCAAGGCGTTATGTTCCAGGTTTTCGGTTTCGGCGGCAAAGCCGACGACAACGGAGGGCCGGTAGGCCGAGCCGGCTACCTGCGCGATGATGTCGTCGGTCGGCTCCAGTTGCAACTGCGGTGGGCCTTGAGTCTTCTTCAGCTTGCCTTCAGCCTGGCGTCGTGGGCGCCAGTCGGCTACCGCCGCTGCACCAATAAACACCTCGCTGCCGAGCAGATGTTCCTGGACGGCGGCCGCCATCTGCGCGGCGGTTTCCACGTAAACGACCTGCACCCCCGCGGGTGCCTGCAACGCCGTAGGCCCGCTGATCAGCGTCACCTCGGCTCCCCTGCGTGCGGCCTGCTCGGCCAGCGCATAGCCCATCTTGCCGCTGGAGGGGTTACTTATGAAGCGGACGGCGTCAATCCATTCCCGCGTAGGTCCAGCGGTAATTACTACCCGGCGTCCCGCCAGCTTGGTTTTTTCAAGCCCCAGGGCTTTCTCAATGGCGGCCATCAACTTCTCAGTGCCGGCCAGCCGCCCGGCCCGGCTTTCGCCACACGCCAGCCACCCCTCTTCGGGGCCGACGAACTCGTAGCCAAGCTCTTGCAGTTTCTTGACATTGCTTTGCGTGATGGGGTTGTTCCACATCCGCCAGTTCATGGCAGGCGCAAAAATCACCGGGCAGGCCGCCGCATTGATGGTAGTGGTCAGCAGGTCGTCGCAGATGCCGGCCGCCACCTTGGCGATAATGTTGGCCGTGGCAGGGGCGACGATCATCACCTCGCCGAACTCAGCCAATGAGATATGTTCCAGCTCGTGGTGGGGATAAGCGCCGAACATCTCGCAGGCGACATTGCGCCCGGACAAGGCGCGCAGCGTGGCTGTGCCCACGAACCGGCGCGCGGCGGCGGTCATCACGACCCAGACTTGTGCCCCTCGTTGGCGCAGCCTGCTGACCAACTCGCATGCCTTGTAAGCAGCTATGCTGCCGCTGATGCCCACTACCACGCGCCTGCCTTGCATGGTGCTATTCACCTGCCTCCGACAGCAAGCGCTGCTGAAGTTGTCTCCAGTCCCACCTGTTCACATTGGCGCGTTCTGCCACCACAATCGCCTCCAACTCGTCGGCAGCCTGCTGGATGTCATCATTGACGATGATGTAGTCGTACATCCCCATGTGGGACAGCTCCGTCACTGCACTGGCTATGCGCTTGGTCACCGCTTCTTCAGACTCGGTGTTTCTGCCGCGGAGCCTGTCTACCAGCGCCTGCCAACAGGGAGGTGCCACGAACACCAGCACGGCTTCATCGCCCAACTGCCGGCGGACCGCTTGTGCTCCCTGGTAGTCGATTTCCAACACGATGTCCTGGCCGTCGGCCAGTGCCTGCTCGACGGGGCCGCGCGGTGTACCATATAAGAGGTCGCCGTGAACGACCGCCCACTCGAGCAGCTCACCGGCCCGGCGCATGCGCGCGAACTGCTGGGGGCTTACGAAAAAGTAGTCTTCCCCTTCGCGCTCTCCGGCCCGCGGCGGTCGCGTGGTGCAGGATACGGACTTGCGCATATCAGGCCGCCGCTGCAGGAGTCGCCCGATTACAGTACCCTTGCCCACTCCCGAGGGGCCGGAAACGACCAGCAACATGCCTCGCCTCTTCACCCCGGCAACGCACCTCCAAAATCGGCACAGGGATTACGCGGCAGCTTGTGCCACTGCCGCTGTGAAGCCGCAAGTAGAAGTGTATCACAAAAAGCGGGATAGTTGCAATTTGTCAGCGCCTCGCAGCATACCGGGCGACTGCAGCCGCGACTAGCGGTTGTCGCTGTCCGGTTGCTCGCCAAGAATCGGCGTGCAGCCGGGCCGGCGTGCAGCGCGATACAGCTCCTGAGGGAATTCACCTCCGGCATCGCGCCGGAAAAGCTCCACGGCTCGTTTCACCACTTCAGGATGCTGAGCCGCGACGTTGGTGGTCAGGTTGGGGTCATCAGTGATGTCGTAAAGCAGCGGCTCGGCTCCCTGGATGGTGGTATTGCACCACCACTTGTCGTCAATCAGGGTTACTTCAGGCCCCCAGGCGACGGTAACGTATTCACGTCCCGGTTTCTCCCCACGTACAACCGGCCACAAGTCAATCCCCTCCATCTGCGGGGGTACTTCCTCACCCAGCATGTTCAGCAGCGTTGTTGTCAAGTCGAAATTGTAGCAAAGGGCATCGCAGTACGTCCCGGCAGCCTCACCGGCGGGGTGGCGGATCATCATGACCAGGTCAGCTACCGCGCGGGTTAAAGGGTAGCCCTGCTTGCCGGTAAGGTTAGCGTCCCCGAGGTTGTGCCCGTGGTCGGAAATCAAGGCGACGACGGTGTCCTGCAGGCGGCCGCAGTTGCGCAAGGCCTGTAGGAAATAGCCCAGCCAGCGATCCACCAGGCTGCATTCGCCGGCATAGTTGGCTTGCAGGCGCTTCAGTTCGCGCGGTGTGAAGTCGTCCGCCGGCCCGTACGTGCTCCAAATGACATCTACCACATCCTCGTCCGGATCGTACATCTTCCGGTAGTACTCAGGAGGGTCCCAAGGCTCGTGGGGGTCGAATGAATCCAGCACCAGGAAGAACTTGTCGGCATCACGGTTGCGCCACAGCCACTGGGCACCACCGCGAAATACTTGCGCGGGAAAGTAGTCTTCCTCGCTGCGGCGGTCGGCCACGTTCATCAGGTACTGCTCCAGATGCCGGCGGCGGGCGCTATGCGCCTGTCGTGGCGGGAGGTGCCGGGCGATCTTGGCTTCGGAGACCGGCGGCCCGCTGAGGTAGGGATCGGCTTCCTGGCCTCGGATCCAGTGCCATTCGTCGAAGCCGCGGTGAAAGTTCTTGGAAGGCTTGAACTGGTGGTAAGTGTCGGTGATGAAGCCGGTGCGATAGCCGCGGGATTGCAGCAACTCGGCCACGGTGTCGAGGTCTTCTTCCACCGGCCCCCAGCCGGGAGCACCGACGAAGTCGCCCTTCAGCACCGGGTGATGCCAGAACGGGTAAACCCGCTTGCCGGTATGCAGCGCCCGCCGCACGGGAAGGGTAGGCAAAGACTCCGGGTATGCGCGGGTAAAAACAACCGATTCGGCAGCCAAGGCATCCAGGTTGGGAGTGTGTATCCACTTGTTGCCGTAGCAGCCGCAGTGGTCCTTGCGCCATGAATCGACGATAATCAGCACACAGTTCATCGATTAGGTGCCTCCTTGAAGACGAGGGATTGGCCGGCGCTGCCCTTGCAGCAACTGCCGAATCCTGCCTGCCGAACTTGTCCATTGCACTGGTAGTGCTTCCCTCAGTAGTACCCCAGCTCCTGCAATCGTCTCTCTACAATCTGGTCATCGTCAGGGGCAAGACCCACAGTGGCAGGGTGGGGGGCTGCATCTTCCCGCCATTGGTGGATAATGCGCGTCAACTCCCTCGCCCGCTGCGGCTGGGCATCTATCAAGTTGTGCTCTTCGTGGGGGTCGGCAGCCAGGTCATACAGCTCGTTGCGGCCGTTGCTGCGATAAATGAGCTTGTAGTTGTCCTGCACGACGGCGGTCATGTGGCAAAGGTGCGGCTCGAAGTTGAAGCGCGGGTTCTTGCGCTGCGCATTCTGTACGCTACGGGCACTGAACTGCTCGCGCTCGGAAATAGCATAAGGGCGGGCTGCACCGCCGCGCGCACTGGCCACCAAATCTACGACAGGAGCGGCGGTGTCAGCCAGCGCCGAGGAAGCTGCGGCCAGACCGGCAATGGTGTGCGGAATGTCGGCCAACTGGACCAGCGCAGAGCTGCGCTTGCCGGCCGGCACCACACCGGGGGCACGCACAATCAGCGGGACCTGCAACAACGGCCGATACATATCCGCTGCCCGGCCATGCCCCATCAAGCCCCTCTCCCCCAGCATCTCGCCGTGGTCGGCGGTGATGATTACCACCGTCTCATCCCACAGGCCGCGGCGCTGCAATGCCTCGCAGACCTGTCCGACGAGCATGTCGTCATAGCCGATGCCTCCGTCGTACAGCTGGCCGATGCGAGCGAGGTCTTCGGCGGAGGCAGTGGCGGCCAATTGTGGTATGCGGCGCATCCGCCGGACCAAGGACAGCCGTTCGCCGAAGGGAATGGGTTCCCGGCAAAAGCGCGTGGTGAAGGGCTGCTTGGCCAGGTAGGGATGATGGGCGTCATTGTACCACAGGAGCACGAACCAGGGGCCTTTCAGCCTGCCGGCCACATCCAGAAAGCGCTTGGTCACCGCGGCTCCGCCTTCGTCAGCCCACCCCAGCCGTTGCGCGACATACTTGACGTAAAGCCTGCTCAATTCCCACGGCCGGCGGTAGATGAAGAACTCGTCAAATCCACGATTGAGGCTGCACCTGGGCCCCACGAAGGTATTCCCCGAGGCCCCGAACGTGTAGTAGCCTCGGCGCCGGAGCACCTCGGGCAGAGTCGGCATCTCGTCCGGCAGCTTGCGGTGCACCTCCGCCCGATGTTCGCGGGGGGCAAGTCCCGTGAAGAGGGTAAAGCAAACCGGCAAGGTCCACGACGACTCGCTGTATGCAGCATCAAAACAGGTGCCTTGGGCGGCGATCGCGTCAATATTCGGTGTGGTGGGCTGGTCGTAACCGTAGCACGAAAACCGGTCCACGCGCGCCGAGTCAATCACAATCAGCAAGATGTTGGGCTGGTCCACGGTGCCTTCTTCCCCGGGTCGTGAAGTCAATCATGCTTCCAACAAGCGTACAGACGTAAGTTACGCCACAGTTGTTGGCGTGTCAAGGCCGGGTGGATGCTGCAGGTTGCCTGAAGCAATGCTGGGCCAACAAAAGCGATGAGAGCACGCTGTTGTGCAGGGAGCATGTAGACAGGTGGCCGCGAAAGTGGTATATTGCAACCCGCAGGGCTATTGTTACACGGGAGAGCGATTCGTGGTACTGTTCCGCAGGAAAAAGAAAACCAAGAACCAGGCTGTCAACGACATTCCCGACGACTTGTGGGAGGAGTGCCCGTCCTGTCGGCAACTGCTGTACACGAAGGAACTGGAGGAGAACCTATGGGTGTGCAGCAAGTGCGATTACCACTTCCGGCTCAGCGTTCAGCAACGGTTGGCGATAACGGCGGACCCAGGCACCGTCGAGGTATGCGACGACGATCTTCCACTGGTTGACCCCTTGGCCTTTTCCGAGTACCTGGAGAAGGCGCAAAAAGCCCGGGAGAAGACCGGCGTGGACGAGGCGGTGATGACCAGCCTGTGCAAGATCCAGGATATCCCGGTGGGCCTGGGGATCATGAACCTGGCGTTCATCGGCGGCAGCATGGGTTGGGTGGTCGGAGAAAAGATTACGCGGTTGATAGAAAGATGCATAAAGCTGCGCCGGCCGGTGGTGATGATATCCGCCTCGGGCGGGGCGCGAATGCAGGAAAGTCTCATCTCCTTGATGCAGATGCCGAAAACAGCGGCGGCTTGCGGCAAGCTCGCCGCCGCGCGCCTGCCGTACATAAGCGTGCTCACCGACCCCACCTACGGCGGCGTGACGGCCAGCTTTGCGTTCCTTGGCGACGTTATCCTCGCTGAACCGGGGGCGGCGATGGGCTTTGCCGGCCCGCGGGTGGTCGAGGTAACCAAAATGAAGATGCCCCCGGGCGTGCAAACCGCCGAATTCCAATACGGCCACGGCATGATCGACATGCTGGTGCCGCGCAAGCAACTACGCGAGACTTTAGCCCTCATCCTGCAGTGGTGCACAGCAGGGCGCGGAGAGTTTCACCATGGCGGCAGATGAAAACTCCAATGTAAACAATTCCGGCGCTGCAGTGACTTCAGCCTGGGAACAGGTCGCCTTGGCCCGCCACGAGAAGCGGCCTTATACGCTTGACTACGTTGAGCGCATGGTCGAAAACTTCGTGGAACTGCACGGCGATCGTCGCTATGGAGACGACGGCGCCATTGTCGCAGGGCTTGGCTTCATTGAGGGACGACCGGTGGCCATAGTCGGCCACCAGAAGGGGCGGACGCCGGCGGAGCGGCGGGAACGCAACTTCGCAATGGCTCGTCCCGAGGGCTACCGCAAGGCGATGCGAATAATGCAGTTTGCCGCCCGCATGCGGCGCCCGATTGTGGCACTGATCGACACGCCCGGTGCCGCCTGCCTCGAAGACGCGGAAAGCCGGGGTATTTCCGAGGCCATCGCCGCCAACCAGCGGGACATGTTCACGCTGGATACACCCATAGTCGTGGTGGTCATCGGCGAGGGGGGAAGCGGCGGGGCAATCGGCATTGGAGTAGGAGACCGGGTAATGATGATGGAGCATACCTACTACTCGGTCATCGCTCCCGAAGCGTGCGCCGCCATCCTGTGGCGAGATCCCTCGTTGAAGGAACGGGCCGCCGAGGAATTGAAGCTGACGGCCGAGGATGCCCTGCGCCTGGGAGTTATTGATCACATCGTCCCCGAACCCCCCGGTGGGGCGCATACCGATCCTGACGCGGCCGCCGTTCTGCTGCGGGAGGCAATCGCCCGCGCGCTGGACGAGCTGGCCCCCATCCCCACGGA
>JALGVG010000161.1 GCA_029819875.1 Candidatus Zipacnadia bacterium
GGAGAAGGCAATAGAGACCAGTGACCTTTCGGGAGGAGGGTTGCTGGGGACGCAGCAAGCGGAGCGGTTCATTGACATGGCGGTGGACCAGTCCACGATGTTGCGGGAGGCGCGAGTGGTGCGGATGCGGGCTCCGGTGATGGAGCTTGACAAGATCGCCACTTCGGGGCGCGTCAGCCAACTGAAGACGGAGGGTGTTGCGCCAGCGACGCTGAGCGAGCCGAGCTTCTCGAAGGTAACGATGACGGCGGTGGATGTGATAACGCCGTTTGAGCTGACGTTCGAGGCGTTGGAGGACAGCATCGAGGGAGGAGACCTGGAGGAGACGGTCATCAGCGTGATGGCGAAGCAGACAGCAACTGACTTAGAGGAGCTGGCGGTGTTGGGGGACACGACGTCGTCGGATCCGTTCCTGCAGGGCCTGGATGGATGGAGGGTTTTGGCAGAGGACGGGCACGTGGTTGATTTCCAGGGCGCGACGCTGGATCGGAGCGGGTTGTCGGCGATGTACAAGGCGCTTCCGGACAAGTACAAGCGCAATCACCAGGACTTGCGGTACTTCTTTGCGCCGGCGATGGTGCAGGACTGGAACGATACGTTCTCGGATCGGCAGACGGTCATCGGGGACGAGGCGCTGACCGGTCGGTCGGCTCCACCGTACATGGGCGTGCCGCTGGTGTCGGTGCCGGTGATACCGACGAACCTGGAGGGCGTGAACGGCTATTCAAGTGACCCGGTGTTGTCGTTCGGGCTGTTGACGCTGCGGCAGAACCTGGTGTTCGGGATACATCGGCAGGTGCGGATAGACAAGGACCGCGATATCCTGCGCGGGGTGAATATTTACGTTATCACCACGCGAGTGGCGGTAGCATACGAGGAGACGGACGCGGTAGTGTTGGCAGTCAACATCGGGCAGAGTTCGTAGGCTGCAGGGGGGGTGCCGGCGGACCGGCACCCCCCAATTTGCGGCAGGGCAAGAACGGGGCCAAGGAGCGCAGGTCGGAGGCGAGCCCAAGTCGAGGCAGGCTGGAACAGGAAGGCAGCGGGGCGAGAAGTCCGGCAGAGCAGGGGAGCAAGTACGGGCACAACAGGACGCGATGATGGTGAGAGAGTATGCATAGACGGTACCTGTGGATTGATCAGCGCGGTGCAGATGTTTACTATTCGGCGTTAGGCAATATTGACATCTCGGCCACGGGGCGAGGGACGCTGGTTGTATGGACATGGCCGGCAGAGAACGGCGGGTCGGGGCTGCTGAACGATTTCATGCCGTGGCGGATAGAGATAGATGAGAACAATCACTTCCGGCCATACTGGGGTCGGGGGATATCGGTCAAGAGCGGAGGCACGGAGTACAACACGACCGATATCGAGCGGAACATATCAGATCCTCGGTGGGAGATGATCGGGGTAACATGGGATTTCGCCAGCGGCCAGGTACGGCTGTACTGGGATGGGCAGGCGCACGGAGCGGGATTGGAAGGAGTGCCGGCGCCGCAAGGGACAGCGTTGAAGTTGTACTTGGGGCCAGCGTACGTAGATGTTCCCAGCACGGCACTGGAGCAGCGGGACTGGAACGTCCACTTGTACTGGCTGGCGGTATGGGACGAGGTGATGACAGCGGAGCAGATGGCGGCGCTGTATGCCGAGGGCCGCAGGTACAGGGTACGAGGCAGCGAGGGGCCGGGGAACCTGACGCTGCTGGCGACGTTTGACAACGGGTACGACGCCGATGTAGCAGAGGGCGATGGAACGTTCTACACGACGGAGGGAGTGCCGGCGGATCGGTATTGCCTGATAGATGACGGGGTGCGACGGCTGGGGCGGCGGATATTCCCGCTGGGGATGCCGCGGCATGACCTGGCGGAGGATGATCGGAAACCGATCCAGGCGATCCTGCCGGTGTGGCTGGGGTACCAACTGCAGCTTTACGATTACGTTTCGGCGGTAAACGACAGCGAATACGCGGAGTTGAAGATAGCAACGGGTTTCAGCGGCAATGCGAGCCTGGGGGCTACGATGCCCAAGGGGCCGGTGGTTGACGGTGCCATAGAGGAGCCGTGCACCTACCGGCAATTGATTCACATGCCGAAGGCAGACAATGTGGCGGGGAAGACATCGCGAGTGGGCCCGGTGGCGTACACGTACTTCCCGCCCAGTTCGAGCGGAGTGTTTGACTATTTCGGCAGCGGCCGCACGTTGAAGGTGGTTGCGGATGCGGCGAATACGGCTACAAGTTTCAAGGTGCAGATGAGCGGCGATTGGAGTGACGGGTACTGGGCGGGGGCGTCGCTTGTGTTCATAAACGGCAATTGTGCGGGGCGGCGGTTGATGGTGAGCGGGTATGACGCCACGACGGGGTTCATCACCTTGGAGGCGGCGCTGCCGGCGGTCCCGGAGGCGGGAAGCGTGGGGGTCGTGAACTTCACGCCGCGCCTGGTGGCAGTGCGGGACAACGGCATGGTCATGAGGGAGCAGGGTCTGGATGCGTTCTTATGGTGTGAACACGAGGGGACGCCGCAGTTCGTGGAGCTGGAATGGATCTATTCGGGCGCGGGCACAGACAATGGTAACCGGGTGTATGCACTGAGGTATGACAGGGGGCGGTGCGCGTACGTAGCGGGCATAGCGGCGGGCCAGTACGGCAAGCCGTTCGGGGAGGTGGACCCGGAGTACGGAGCGGGTTTTCGGCTGCAGAAGGTCGAGATAGACGGGCCGCAAGAGTACCAGTTGTTGGCCAAGCAGGAGAATGGTGCGGGGCCGTCGTTGTCGGACAATTTTGCGCTGGTGCGGGGCGGCAAGTCGATCAAGGTGTGGCGCCAGGCGGCAGTGGAATGGAAGAAGAATCACCCGGTCAAGATTTCCGATTGGAACGCGGTTGCAGCCGACTTGAAGGAGGCCGGGACATGGCGTCACAGCGTTGTGGGCGCGCCGATTCCGGTGCTTTACGAGGAGGAGACCGCTACCGTAGTGGCGTTGGTACAGGGCAAGGATGCCGAGGGAGTGGCGCGGCTGGGGTATGTGGAGGGCAGATGGGATGAGGAAAGCGGTCGGATACGGTGGAGTGACGAGCAGGCGCCGGAAGGTTGCAGCAACCCGTTCATAGAGGTGTCGGCGTTGCGGACGGACATCGAGCAGGATGCGCCGGTAAGCGCAGCAGGGCCGGTGGCGGTCTTGCAGGCACCTGACGGGACATGGTCACTGTTTTACTGGGCCAAGCCGGCGGCGGCGGACAAGCACCAGACATTTGCGCTGCACGGTGCGAAGGATCGGTGGTCGTTTGACGTACGGGAGCACTGGGGCGAGGATAACCCGGTAGTTCCGGTGTTCGGGGGACCTGACCTGGTGGCGCCGGACGGGGGCGGCATCAACTCGTGGGCGAACATGGACGCGCAGTGGCAGGTGACGCGGAATGAATGGGCGACCAACCCGGGCATGGCCTACTGGGGGGTAGCGAGGGGCAAGTCGATCCAGAATCGGTATGTTTTCAGAGACGATGTCGAATTTTCCGTGGATTTTCGGCCGATAGTGGGTGTTGCGGGGGCGGACCCGCGATCGTTGGCGCCACTGCCTCATGGCAACAGCATCTCGCCGCTGGCGGGGCCACAGGTTCATGCTTGCACGTGCGCGGTGATGGGGCGCGAGGACCGGATGGTGGTGCTCAGCGACGGGGCGATCGGGTTCACGTACGGAATCGGGCTGTACGTGTCGGAGGATGGAAAGCATTTCCAGGAGTTGTTCATTGCAGACGCGACGGGCGCGTCGTTCATTCCGCAAGGTGAGCTGCCGGGAGAGCCTGGGAGGCTGTACCCGGCAAGGCCGTTCCGCCTGGGCGACAAGCAGATTTTCTACTACACAGGCGGAGACGAGTTCGTGAACTTTGCATGGCAACGCTGGGAGGGGGAGACGTCGTACGAGCTGGCGGCGGAGGCAGTGGAGGGGTGGATCGAAACGGCGATTATTCAGCAGCCGGCCGGCGGGTGGCAGGAGCTGGTATTGAACGTCGACCCGGCCGGCGGAACAGTGGCCGTTGAGGTGATAGACGCCGCGACAGAGGAGGCGATAGCGGGCTTCGGCCGGGAAGACTGTGACGCGATAGCAGATGACGTGGAGCAGATGGTGACGTGGGGCGGTGCGTCATTGAGGGAGTTGACGGCGCAGTACATACGGCTGCGGTTCCACCTGAAGCGGGAGACGACGAGTGCGGAAAGCCCGGTGTTGTATGCATGGGCGATAGCAGCAACGGAGGCGTCCAAGCCACAGGCAAGCAACCTGCGGGTGGAGGGCCTGGTGAACCCGGCGATGGTGAGCGACCGGACGCCGACGTTCTCGTGGGAATACTCGGATCCGGGGCAATCACCGCAGAGCGCGTACCAGATACTGGTAGCCTCCAGCAAGGCGCTGCTGGACAGCGGCATAGGGGATATCTGGGACAGCGGCGTGGTACTAAGTGGTGATACTGAAGTGGTATACCAGGGAGAGGAACTGCGGGATGCGACAACCTATTTCTGGAAGGTGAGAGTGCGCAACAGCGAGGGAGTGTGGTCTGAATCATGGTAGCCGAGGGCGTATTTTCAACAGGCTACTTGAGCACGTATTGCAGTGTTGAGGACGTGATGGGGCTGCTGAAGGCGTTTGAGGTCAGCAGTCTTGGAGACGAGGCAGAGTTGAGGGAGCGCATCGAGGTACTGTTGCCGACAACGCGCGCGGCAGTGGAGCAGGCGGCGCGAAGGGATTTCTTCTGGCACAGCCGACAGAGGATAGTGGTAGACGGCCCGGGCAGTGATCGGCTGCTCCTGGGACGGATGGGGATATGGCCGTTGCACGAGGTCTACAGCCTTGAGGTGAGCGGGCAACAGGTGGAGGCGGGCGACTACGTGGTGTACGGGGACGTGGGCGAGATAAGGTTGGTTGAGGGCGCGAGGATAGGGAGCATATTTCCGGCAGGGGTACAGAATATCGTAGTGACGGCGGACTGGGGATATGAGCAGGTGCCGCTGGGGGTGACCGAGGCGCAGGCACGGTTGACGGCGGCACGCGTACTGGCCGAGGCCAGCGGGGAAAGCATGAACGTCGCGCAGCTAAGGATCGGCGACTACAGCGTGCGGTACGCGTCAGACGGCAGGTATGCCGGTGCAATCAAGAGCTTCGTGGAGGGAGCACACGAGGCGTTGGAAGCGTATCGGCCGATATGGATGGCGGCGGTGTGAGGGGGAGAAGGGAAGCCAGCAGGCAGGCGCAAGCAAGCCAGGATGGGAGAGACAGTCATAGGCAAGAACGGCCCGGCAAGGGGCCGTTCTTGCAGTAGAGGGAAGCGGACTAAATGTCAGATACAGCTTTTGCGAGCTTGTTGAGGGATAAAGCGCACATATTCAGGGCAGAAGTGAGTGCGGGATTGGACCTGAATGTGCCCTCACCGCGGTGGGGGCTGGTAGCGAGCGAGGTGCCGGTGCGGCTGCGGCCGTTGACAGAAGCAAACGAGATGACGATAGCGGGCAAGCTTCCGAGCGACGCGACGGTGGGGTACTGCCAGGTGCAAGATGTCCGGGCCGGCGACCTGGTATGCGTGATAGTCGCCCAGACCGCGCTGGTGGAGGAGGCAGAAGCAGGCTCAAGCAGCCTGGTGGTGGAGAGCACGGAGGGGATGGGAGCCGGGACCACCATGGCGTTGACGGGCAGTGGAGGTGGTGAGCTGGTTACGGTTGCAGGAGTCAGTGGTGGG
>JALGVG010000162.1 GCA_029819875.1 Candidatus Zipacnadia bacterium
ATGCCCGCGGAGAGACTGCCTGATACTCAACCAGCCGTCCCTCATTCCCCTACCATCGGGGTTTTTGCCACCAGCGATCCGCGGATTGATGAGCAATCGCGGGTTCGCTGCCGCAATATCGTGGAGATGACAGCCAATATCCTCGCCGAGCGGGTGAAGTTGCCCGACGGCTCGCCGGTCAGGGTCGTCTATTCGCCTATCCTCGTGGACGGCGAGAGACAGGCGGACATGGTCGCCCGGCAATTCGAGGCCAAGGGCGTGGACATCCTGGTATGCGTTCCGGATACCTGGGCGTTTCCGCAACTGAGCCTCATCTCGCTGCTGGCGCAGTTCCCGCCCGACACACCGATCAACTTGACCTGCGGCAACAGCGGGCCGAAGCCGGGAGTCGTTTTCACCCATGCGGCCAGCGGTGCGCTCAGCCAGTACGGCAAGCTGGTGCATATCAATGTCGGCACGTGGCCGGACACCGGCATTAACCCGGTGATGAGCGAGTCTACAGCAGACGCTTTGGTCGAGTGGGCTTATGCCGCGGTGACGCGCGTCGGCCTGCGGGGGCGGCGTGTCGTCATCTTCGGCCACGACAGCATGGGAATGGAGACGGCGCTTGCGCACGTCATCGCAACGCGCAAGGTGCTGGGCCTGGAGATAACGCGACTGGACATGAAGCTTTTGGCCGACATGCTGGCCAAGAAGGCTTATGATGCCGAGGAGCTCAAGGCGCTTCGTGCCTGGCTGGATCGCCTGGTGGGAGAGCGCATCGAGCTGCGCGACGAAGCCGACAGCGAGCGGTTCAACCAGAGCCTGGCGATGTACCTGATCGTGCGCGACATCATGGCAGATCTGAACGCCGTCGGCGGCGGTTTCATGAGCCAGCTTGAGTGGGGCTCAGACCGGCGCGGAGTACCGCTGCCGGTTGCGGATGCCATGGAGTCGTTGTTCAACTCCACGTTCGACCACAACGGCCCGAAGGCGCCGGTCCCGTTCGCCACGGAGGCGGACGTGCAGGGGTTGTTGACGATGCTGGCGTTCACCTGGCTCAGCGGCGGCAATCCACCGCTGTTCATGGACTTCCGCAAGGTGTGGGAGCCGTGGGAGATCAATGCCAAGGCCGAAGAGCTGGGGTTGGCCGACGTGGAGCCTGACGCGCTGTGGCGGAAAAAGGGCCTCGTTGACGGCGACAACTCCGGCAGTGCCGCGTTCGACTGGGCCGCTGCTCCCGGGGCCGGCGTGGAGGAGATCATGGCGCGCGTCAGCTTCCCGCTGGCCGACGAATTCTACTTCCCGGGCCTGGGCAACTCGGTGACATTTGTCACCCCCGGCGGTATTGAGGGCATTGCCGGCCGCTTGGCGTACGCCGCCGACAGCGGTATCTTCTCCCTTATCTGGGACGAGGCGACGACGGTTGCATTGCCGGACAAGCTGTCGGAGGCCGTCTGCCAGACCTCGACGCCGACGTGGCCGCACACGTTCGTGGTGCCCAAGTATGCCACCATGGGCGAATACAAGCAGTTTGCCCCGGCCAACCACTTCCACATGACCTGGGATCTGCCGCCGGCAAGGCTGGAGTACTGGATGGACTTAGCCAACGTGCTGTCGGTAACACCGTGGCAAGCGCGTCCTGCTTACGTGGAGGGTGTGGATCGGCCCACGCCGTTGCTGTACCTTATCAACGGCGGGGAGACAGCCACGAAGTTGAAGCTGGCGGGCAAATAAGAGTCGGTGCCGCCGTCACAGCCGCCTATGTGAGCTTCGGCAGTTCCTTGATGCGCAGGTTTTCGCATCGCATCGTCCCGTCGGCCACGTACAAGCCCAGCCACCCTTCGGCGGGAGCGTAAAGCCTTGTTGCAACGGATGCCTGGTCCGCCACGAATACCTCGCAGATGCTACCGTGCACGACCAGGTGGACTGTTAAGGGCTGCCCCGGGGTCAGGGCGAGCCGGCGGGTGATGGTGGGTTCTGCATCGCCCCACGGTAACCAGTCATAGAATGCCAAGCGCAGTCGGGACGGCTCGATACCAATCTTGCGGCCTTGTTCGCCGGTCTCATTCATGCGGACGAGGAAGCCGGCCTCGGCAGCCGCCCCCTGCAGAGTCATTGTCAGCGACAGTTGGTAGTCTGCCGGCATGTCGGGCAAGCGCAGGAGTGCCACGCCGTCGAGCGCCCGGCCGGTGATAGCTTGCTCGTGCACCTGCCAGTGGCCGCGTACCGGCTGCGCCACAGCGACATCAAGCAGCGTCGCGTCCCGGGCGGTCAAGTGGAACTCGGTGGGGAGCCGTGTCCACAGCGAGCCATCGGGTTGGGGGACCAGCTCGCGCGGCAGAGCCATATGACCGCCCCATTGGCGCTTGCCATTGTCCGTATCTCCTTCGCGGGTCGGTATCCACCCGAACAGCAATTGACGCTTACCATCGTTCAGGCTCTTGCCGGCGCAAACTTCCGTGGCGTCAAGAGTGTCGGGTATGCCTGCCCGCCAAGGGCCATTTGGTGCATCGGAGAAGCGATAGCGCGTAACGCCGTGGCTGTAGATGAGATACCATCGTTGTGCCAGGGTGAACATGTCGGGGCACTCGGGCGTGTGGCAGACGCCGCCTGACCACAGGGGCGGTTGAACTTCCCAGTTGTACAGGTCATCGCTGGTCGCCAGTGCCACGCATCCGTTGCGGGGCCCGGCGGCGTGCTTGTCGCGGGCGGCGATGAGCATCCAGAACCGGCCCGCGTATGGGTTGTAGAAAACGTACGGGTCTCGCCAGTCATTTGCCTCGTAAAGACGCTCATCAGGAACGAGGATGGGATTATCTTCCACTTTCCGCCACTGTTCAAGATCCGCACTGACAGCCAGGCAGATTGTCTGGGGGTAGCGGGCGCGCGGGGAATAACCGGTATAGAAGCAGTAAAACATCCCTTTGTGCTCTATCACCGACCCTGTCCAACACCCCTCCACGTCAGGCTCTCCCTGCCTTCCAGGGTGGACTACGTAAGGGAGCGGCTCCCATGTAAGTAGATCGCGGGACTTGATATGGCCCCAGGAGAGGGTTTCGACGCCCTCTCCGTGACGCTCCAGGTAGAAAATATGATATTCGCCGTCCCAAAAGAAGGGGATGAAGTCGCCGAAGTACTTACCCGGTCCCGGTCGGGCGTGCATGAGTGTTCCTCCTCCGTGCACAAGAAGCCATGGTTTTGGGCATGGTTCATGTGGTTATTCCTTCCCGTGCGCGCTTCGACCTCTCCCGCTGCGTTACACCGCCTCGCCTCCCAGACCCGCCGGCCGTCCCCCAAGAAACGGCGATAGGTGCTTGCTATGAATGTACCATGTAATTTATACTGCCAATGTTTGACCCAAACCATAACATAAGTACGCAGCATCATGCCGGAACGGATGCTGGGATAGGGGAGACGAACAATGAGACGGCTGTGCCCAAGGATGTGCACCTATGCCGGTATGGCAATTTTGCTGGCCGCGGCGAGTGTTTGCTACGCTTCGCTGGGGCCGGAAGTACTGGCACGCGTCAAGGATGCTGTGGTACTGGTTGAAGTCAACCTCGAGGCGAGCGCAACCGGCGACAAGGCATCCGGTGCCGGCAGTGGTTTTGTCATCAGTGCCGAGGGGATGATTGTTACAAATGCTCATGTGGTGGCGCCGGAGATCGAAAAGGAAAGCGGCAGAACGGTAGTTGCCGACAAGCGGATGGTGACTGTGACGTTCCACCCCAATACACCGCGGGAGCGCAGCTTTCCGGCGCAGGTATTGCGCGAGAATGCGGAGCTGGACCTGGCATTGTTGAAAATTGAGTCCGCCACACCGACCTACCTTGAACTGGCTGATTCAGACAAAGTATACGAGACCCAACCGGTGTTCGTATGTGGACACCCCCTGGGGTTTCCGGAAATCTCAATCCGTTCGGGAACCGTAACGGCGACCCGCACCTGGCAAGGCAGCAAGTATATCGAGCACGACGCAGCAGCGGAAAGCGGCAACAGCGGAGGACCGCTGGTAGATGAACAGGGGCGCGTAGTGGGCGTGCATACGCTGACGATAGCCGCCTCTTCAATGCTGACCAAGTTTGCCATACCCTCCAACGTGGTGGACGTCTGGCTGAAGAGCGCCCCGGCTCAGGACCCGATAAGAGAAGCCCCCGGCAGCCGCGTGCGCAAGATGCTTGCGAGATCCGACTTGTATTATTCCGACGAGGGGGACGGGGTTTTTTCCCTGCCGTACGACAACAACGTCACCGTGTACATGCATGAGTACCAGGACTTCCTGCGCGGCTACGTGGACCTGGGATACTTGCCCGGTGACAACGAAAGCCAGCAGGGCCTGGTGGCGCTGCTGGCATTGCGGTTGAACTTCAATGACCCTATAGGACGCCTGAGCGCTTACCGCAATGAAGATGGTGAGTACGAGTTGTACTGGGAATTCCAGGCGCCGATTTCAGCAGTCAATCCCAAGTTTGTGCGCTTTGTGGGCCGCGTAGGGGCGTGGCAGGCGGGGCGTTGGCGTGGGCTGCTGGACGATGTCAACTTCTCAGGCCCCCAGGAAATGGACATCCCTGTCGACGTCGAAGAGCACCTGTTCGACAAGCTGGGTGAGCTGCTGGAGAAAACCGGCCTCGTTTACAAGCGGGATGATGAAAAACAACGCTATGTCTTGCCTTACGAAAACGACGGTGACGAAGAAGGCAGCGTCATCAATGTCACGATGCGCGTTTACAGGAGCATGGTATGGACATTCACCTACCTGGGCGGCATGCCGGGCAAGACCGAGGCGGAGCGCAACAAGATCGCCATCGAGCTGCTGGAGCGCAACTGGGACGACCCCTTCGGCCGACTGAGCCTGGATTCAGACTTGGACCTGTTGTGGGAGAGCCAGGTACCGATGGACTTCCTGACACCGGACTACCTGGCCATTTTGGCCAACACCTGCGCCAGCCAGGCCGCCAGCTTTAAGAAGACCTACGGATTTACTCCCTTCAACGGGTAACAGGTTGCCCTTGATTTTTCCAGTCTGCTCTCAAGTCCACCACCTGCAGCGACGATAGAGACTGGGGGGAAGCATTGCTAAGGTGCCGCTGCCTGCGGCATGCCTTAGATAGAGCCTGAGGTAACGAGATGTCGTCGCGAATCCTGGTCGTGGAGGACGACCCCGCCACCCGTAGTGCACTGGAAGAGATGTTCACGCAGTATGATTTCCATGTCAGCAGCGTCGCGGCAGGGGAGGAGGCAATCGCCGCCTGCCGACGCTTGCAGCCGGATCTTGTTCTGTTAGACCTGGGACTGCCTGATGCCGACGGGTTCGACGTTTGCAGGGCGATTCGCGCCATGAGCAACGTGCCGATAATAATGGTCAGCGGCAGGCCGGCCATGACCGACGCCGTCGCGGGCCTGGAGCTTGGCGCCGACTGTTACGTTCAAAAACCCTTCAATGCCGCCGAGTTGCTTGCGCGCGCCAAGAGCTTTGTTGTTCGCTACCGGGCCGAGGGATACGCGCCGGCAACGGAAAATGTCGTCGAGGCCGGCGAGGTGCGGTTGGAGATAATGACTCATCGTGCCTGGGTTAGAGGCCGGCAGGTGCACCTTACCCCCAAGGAGTTTGAACTACTGCAGGCCTTGATGCGCCAACCGGGTACGGTACTGCGCAGCGCCGACCTGCTGCAGTCAATA
>JALGVG010000163.1 GCA_029819875.1 Candidatus Zipacnadia bacterium
GGTCTCCGTCGGCGTCAATGGCAATGCCCAGCTCAGCCCCCACCTCTCGCACTTTCGCCGACAATGCCGCCACGTTTTCCTCCACCAGCGGATCGGGCGGGCGGTTAGGAAATGTCCCGTCCGGTTCACCGAAGATAACCGTCAGCTCACAGCCCAGCGCCTGCAGCAATTGCGGGCCGTTGAATACCCCGCATCCGTTCCCCGCATCCAGCACCACTCTGACCGGCCGCTCTGCACTTATCTGGCTCTTGGCGATGGAAAAATACTCCGGCCAGATATCCCGCGATTCCACGCTGCCGTGCCCGCAAGGGAAGTCCCCCGTGGCTGTCGCCCGCCGCAGTTCCTGGAGCTGCTTGCCGTAGAACGGGCGGTCACCCCATCGCACCTTCATCCCGTTGAACTGCGGCGGCTTGTGCGAGGCCGTAATGCCAAGGCCCCCGTCGGCGCCCCAGATTCCTATGGCGAAGTACAACACCGGGGTCGGTGTCTGCCCGATGTCAATAACGTGGCAGCCGCAGCTCACCAGCCCCTCGATGGCGGCCTGTGCCAGCTCCTCGGAGGAAGGGCGCAGGTCGCGGCCCACCACCAGCGTAGTCTGCTCAGGCTGCTGGAACAAGCTGGCATACCCCCGGGCGATTTGGCGGATAACATCGGCATTGATCTGGTCGGGAACCGTGCCTCGAATGTCATAGGCACGAAAAATATCGGGATCTATCTCCTTCACAAACCTTGACCTCCTTGCTCTGATGCTGTCCATTCAGCCTCGGCAGCCGCTGGCAGCCGCTCTATTGCAAGCCCAGCACTCGCCGCGCGTTGCCGCTGCCAATCGCCTCGCGGACGTGCGGCTCGACATCCAGTTGCGCCAACCACTCAACTTGCGGCAACTCCTGTCCCATGATGAAGTAGTCCGTCGCCCACAGCAGGCGTTGCCAGTGGCGCTCGATGAATCCGGCGGCGAACTCCGGGTCCCGGGTCATTGCATTATACCCGGAGCGCGCCGACAGGTCACAATACAAGTTGTCGTACTTCTCCAGCAGGCGGTCAAGCGCCCCGCCGGCCGTCACCGGTCCGCTCGGATAACCGCCCTTGCGGTCGTCATCGCCGGATATGGCCGACCAAAAACCCGGGCCATGGCCCACGAAGATGGCATTGGGAAATTCCCGCAAGCATCTTTCCAGGCGCGGCAGGCCCACCTCGTCGTAGCAGTACGCGGCGTTTATCTCGAAAACGATGGGGAGGCCGTATTCGTCGCACTTTCCGTAGATCACCTTGTTGAGTTCGTGGTCAAAGGGCAACGGGTTGAGCAATTCCCCGTATCCCCGGCACCCGTACCGGTTTATGAACACATCCAACTGCTGTGCTACTTTTTGCTGGCGGGGATCGACGCCTGCAAAGGCGATAAGCCGTTCCGGGTACAGGTCGCGCGCCTCGATCGCCTGCTCGGTCAGAAAGTAACCCGCCTGCACCTCGGGACTTTCCAAGGGCAGCAACACGCTTATCTTTATACCCTCGCGGTTCATCCGGTCAATGAGTTGTTCTACTGTCAACGAGGTACGCTGCGGGTACTCGTCACGAAAACAGTTGCCCAGGTGAACGTGAAAATCAATCACAATATCACTCCCTTGTGTTATACTATTCACTACGCGTCCCGCCCCTCCCTTCCGTGCGCGCCGGGCCGGGGCCCGATGCGCATAAGCCATTTTCCCGACCCGTGCGGTGCCGCACCTCCAGTCCCCATATCGGGCAGCCGAGCAGGTATCCGGCAGGGTAGACGCCGATAGCACTTTATGTTACAAATAATCAATCACCATCACATTGCTGGGAGTGAGAGATAACGTGCAGATAGCTGACTTGCTGCGCCCCAACGTCGCGCGGCTGCGGCCCTATTCGCCGGGCCGTTCGGCGCCCATCAAGCTGGCATCCAATGAAAACCCGCTGGGGCCCTCGCCGCTGGCTGTACAGGCTATCCGCGAACACGCCGACCGCGTACTGCTCTATCCCGACCCCGTGTGCACCGAGCTGACCGCGGCGCTGGCCGAGCATTGGAACGTTGACCCCCAGGGCGTGGTCATCGGGCGCGGTTCTGACGAAATCATTCACATGCTGGGCCTGGCCTTCCTTAATCCCGGCGAACAGGTGATTTACGCCACGCCCCCGTTCGCTCTCTATCCGTTTACCACTACACTGATGGACTGCGAGCACGTCACCATCCCGGCGCGGGACTACGCTCACGACTTGCCGGCCATGGCGGAGGCGATCACCGATCGCACCAAGCTCGTCTTCGTTGGCAACCCCTACAATCCCACGGGGACCTACGTTACCGAGCGGCAAGTGGCGGAATTCATGGAACGCGTACCCGAACATGTCATCGTCGCCCTGGACGAGGCATACTACGAATACGTGGACGCTGCCGATTTCCCCGACTCTTTGCAGTACGTGCGGCAGGGGCGCAACGTCGTGGTGTTGCGTACATTCAGCAAGGTCTACGCCCTGGCCGGCCTGCGCCTGGGTTACGGCATCGCTCCCCCACCGCTGGCCACCGCGCTCAAGCAGGTGCGGGAACCGTTCAACGTCAGCTCCCTGGCACAGGTGGCGGGCCTTGCCAGCCTCAGGGACCCCGAGCAGGTGGAGCGCAGCCGCCGCCTGGTCCTCGAGGAGAAGGCGTTCTTGTACGCCCAGTTCGACGACATGGGCCTGCGTTACCTTCCCACCCAGGGCAACTTCATCTTCGTGGATGTGGGCATCAACAGCGTCGAGTGCTTCGAGCGCCTGATAGAACATGACATCGCCGTACGCACAGGCCACATCTTCGGCGATGAATTCATCAACTGGATACGTGTCACGATCGGCACGCACGAGCAGAATGTAGCATTTATCAGCGCCTTGCGAAAGGTACTTGACAAATAGACAATCAAGCCCCGTTGTGGGCGGCAGGAAAGTTGGAGGTCTGTAAACTCACATGATTATCGTAATGCAACCAGGTGCCGGCGAAGAACATGTCCGCCGGGTGATAGAACGCCTAGAGGCCAACGGATACGGTTATCATCTCTCGCGCGGCGTGGAACGCACGTTGATAGGCGCCATCGGCTCCCAGGAGCACAAGGAGCGAGTCGCTGAACAGATTGAACGCTTGCCGATGGTGGAGCGGGTCGTGCCGATTCTGCGCCCTTACAAGCTCGTCAGCCGCGAACATGAATTGGTCCCCTTGGTCGTCAAGATAGGGGACGCGGTGTTCGGGCGCGAAAAACTGGGCATCATTGCCGGACCGTGCTCGGTGGAAAGCGAGGAACAAATCATCGAAGCGGCTCGTGCCGTCAAGGCCGCGGGCGCTCATTGCCTGCGAGGCGGCGCCTTCAAGCCCCGCACCTCGCCGTACAGCTTCCAGGGCCTGGGGCCGGAGGGCCTCGAGCTGCTGCTGGCGGCGCGCCAGGCCACGGGCCTGCCCATCGTCACCGAGGTCATGGATCCCCGCCAGATTGAGCTGATGGTTGACAAGAAGGTTGATGCGCTCCAGATCGGGACTCGCAACATGCACAACTTTGACCTGCTCAAGGAGGTGGGGGCCTGCGGCCTGCCTGTCGTGCTCAAGCGCGGCTGGGCGGCGACGGTCCAGGAGTGGCTGCGTGCCGCCGAGTACGTCGCCACCGCCGGCAACCTCGACATCATACTCTGTGAGCGTGGCATTCGCACCTTCGAGACCGAAACACGCTTCACCCTCGATCTGGCGGGGCTGGCTGCAGCCAAGCTGGAGACCCATCTGCCAATCATCGTTGACCCCAGCCATGCCACCGGCACTCACAAGCTCGTTCCCCAGATGAGCCTGGCAGCAATCGCCGCCGGCGCCGACGGGTTGATGATTGAGGTTCACCCGCACCCTGACCGCGCTCTTTCCGACGGCCCTCAATCATTGACTCCCAAGCGCTTTTCCGCCCTTATGGACGAGGTGCGCAAGCTTGCCGCCGTCATGAACAAGGAGTTGTAGGAAGGGCCCTGGGTAATGAAACAGCTACAATACCCCCGTGTTGCTGTAATCGGCATCGGTCTGATCGGCGGCTCCTTCGCCCTGGCCGGTAAGCGCGCAGGAGTGCTGGGGCATGTCACCGGTGTCGCCAGGTCCCGGGCAACCAGGGATGCGGCCCTGGCAACCGGCGCCGCCGACGCTGTTACCGATGACCCGGTCGCGGCCTGCCGGGACGCCGATCTCGTCTACCTGGCCACTCCGGTAGGCGCCATCGCCGAGGTGATGGCGAGCATTGCAGCGTCTTTGCCCGCCGGCTGCACCGTGACCGATGCAGGCAGCACCAAGACCCGCATTGTCACCGCTGCCGGCGAGCTGCTGCCGGGGCATGTCACCTTCATCGGCGGCCATCCCATGGCCGGCTCCGAGCAGTCCGGCATCCGTGCGGCGCGGGCCGACCTCTTCCAGGAAAGCCTGTATTTTCTTATCCCTGCGCCGGATACCGAGCCTCCGGTGCTCGATAAGCTGTCCCGCACCATCGAAGCGATCGGTGCGGTGCCCATAACCTGTGACGCCGACAAACACGATTACATGGTGGCCGCCACCAGCCACCTCCCGCACCTGACGTCGGCCGCGCTTGCCGCCGCCGTGGCGGCTGCCATCGGTGATGACAGCCAGGCCTCGCTTTTCGCGGGCAAGGGGTACGCCGACACCACGCGCTTGGCAGCCGGTCCGACGGAAGTATGGCGCGATATCTTGGTTGCCAACCACGACAACATCCTCCGCTGCCTCGACAGGCTTATTGGGCAGCTTCAGCGCTACCGGCAGGCGCTGTGCGATGTCGACGCCCAAGCCCTCGCCGACCTGCTGGACGAGGCACGCCGGGCACGGGAGGAACTGACAGGCCGATGAACACCCTCGTAGTCCGCAGCGGTGCACCGCTTGAGGGCAACCTGACAGTGCCGGGGGACAAGTCAATCTCGCACCGCGCCGTAATCCTGGGAGCGATCGCCGGCGGCGTCACCACAATCGCCGGCTTCCTGCCCGCCGCTGACTGCCTGAGCACCGCCCGCGCCTTGCAGCAGATGAACGTGCCCATCGAGGGACTGGGCAGTACCCGGCTCGTGGTTCACGGCCGCGGGTTGCGCGGCCTCTGCCCTCCGCCCGCACCCTTGGACTTGGGCAACTCGGGCACCGGAATGCGCTTGCTGCTGGGGGTGCTGGCCGGCCAGAACTTTTCGGCCACGCTGGTGGGCGATGCCTCGCTGAGCCGGCGGCCGATGGACCGCGTCGCTCACCCTCTGGGTCTGATGGGCATCCAGGTCCGCGGTCAGGGCGAGCGCTGCACGCCTCCGGTCACGATCACGGGCGGGCGGCCGCAGCCCATCACCTACAGGCTTCCCATCGCCTCCGCCCAGGTCAAGTCTGCAGTGCTCCTCGCAGGCCTGTATGCCGAGGGCGTTACTACCGTCATTGAGCCGGCCTTGTCCCGCGACCATACCGAACGGATGCTGCAGGCCTTCGGCGCACGGCTGCAGCGCGAGGGGTTGCGGGTCAGCGTGCAGGGCAACCCCCATCTGGTCGGCTGCCGGCTCACGGTGCCGGCCGACTTCTCTTCGGCGGCCTTCTTCATCGTCGCTGCCCTGCTGGTGCCCCAATCCCGGCTCACGGTGCGGGGCGTCTTGCTCAACCCCAC
>JALGVG010000016.1 GCA_029819875.1 Candidatus Zipacnadia bacterium
TAGGCGACGGCGCCGACAGTCGCCAATGCCACCCACTTGAAGTTCAGGCCCTGCACGGGAGCCGGGGCCCTCCCGGGCTGCAACCGGCGCTCGCTTTGACCCATCCCAGCCGTGCCCTCCTTGGTGCCCTCCTCCCCGCCTCCTGGTTGCTGCTTGCCCCTCCAAAGCGAGAGATGCTTACCCCTCTGCCCCCACAAGAGCACCGCATATTGTGATTCGCTGCTTCGGAGCAAAGGTTGCGTGCTGGTAAGCTTCACCAGCGGCCGCCGTTTGACCTTCAAGTACTCATTCCTGCTGTTCGGCCCACGGGTGCCGGCGTGACCGGAACAAAAAACGGCTCCAGCAGTACCTGCCGGAGCCATAAATGATTGCATTGGTAGCGCGGGGAGGATTCGAACCTCCGACCTCAAGGTTATGAGCCTTGCGAGCTACCTGACTGCTCCACCGCGCATCGCTGCCCATATAATAGCAAACCTTTGCGCACTTGTAAACCCCTCTATGCCAAAAAATTTTGCCCCGTAGCACCTCTTTTTTGTGGCGGTACCCCGAGCCGGTTGCCATTCGCCCTTGGACGCCCAAAACCTCAAAATTCAGCAGAACTGTCGACGCCCTGATGCTGTCTGAATATTGGTATGCCGTGAAAATCACAGCAAGGCGAGACATCCCAATGCGCAGGATAGCCATACCGATACGTTGCATCATGGCGGGTACAACCCTCTACCTTCTTGTTGCCGCCGCAGCCGCCGCCCCTGGTAATCACCCCGGCGGCGACGTCGTCGAGACTATTACCAGCCAGGGAACGGGGTGGGTGTGCTCGACCTGGGGCTACAACACTCCCAAGCTGGTGTACGACGGCAAACGCAGCTACGCCATCGGCTTGGTTGACGGCCCCGGTGGGCGCGTGGCCCAGCTATACGCTCGCGGCCCGGCGGGCTGGACTGCGGGTGCCACCTTCTCACCCGTCCACCAGCCGGCAACCATTCTGCTGGATGATCACGGGTGCATCAACGTGTTCAGTTCCGACCTCACAACCGGGGCACACCACTGGCGCTCGGCGACGGCCGGCGATGTGAACAACTTTGCGACCATCCCTATACCCGACGCCCGCAAGTTCCGCTACGGCTACCTTGGGGTGGGAACCGACGGGCACAGGCTTGCCCTGGCCGGCCTGGACAGCAATTACTCGATGTGGCTGGCAGTCAAGCCCTCCTTCGAGGCAGCGTGGAACAGCCCCTGCTTGGTGGCCCGCGGCCAACAGCAGGTCCAACCGTGGGATGCGCCGGTCTATCCCATCGTGATGCCGGACGCCGGCGGCGTTCACATCATCTATTCCAACTGCCCCGACGGTGGCATACATAACACCTACGACAAGGTGCAGTACCTGTACTTCGACAACGCGACGAGACAAGTCACTACCCGCGAGATAGTCGCCCAAGGCCCCCTGGGGACGATCACCTTCGGCCTGGATGCGCTGTTTGCCGACGACGGCACGGTATATGCCTTGTACTTCACAGGGCTTTACGTCTACGGAGAGAAGCCGAGCGGCGATGCCCAGCCCCATGGCGTGTATTGCGCCGTCCGGCTTGCGCCCGGCAAGTGGCGCACTACCAAGGTGACTGACAGCACCGGCGCCGCCCAGTTGTTTCGCGATCCCGACGGCACCCTACACGTACTGCAGAGCACCCCTACGGGTATCGTTGGTTTCAGCAGCACTGACGGGGGCCGAAGCTGGAAGCCCGCAAAGAGGCAAGTCGTCTCGCCGGCAGTAGGCGCCTTCTTGTACGTTGTAAAGGCCAATTCAGGCAGCGTGATTGACCGCACAGTGCGAGCCATCCACTCGCACCTGCTACCGGAAGCCGTGACCCACGGCAACCAGAGACATGCCCTGGAGTTTATCACCATCACCCTGCCGCCGGCTCAGTGAGCACTTCTGCCTCGCAGCATCACGCCGATGGTGGCCAAAATTATCCGCAGGTCGAGGCTGAAAGAGAGGTGCCGGATATAGTACAGGTCGTAGCGCAACTTCTCGGCCACGTCTTCAAGTGATGAATCCGAGCCGCGGTGGACCTGGGCCCAGCCGGTGATACCGGGCCGCACCAGCAGCCGTTTATCGTACAGGGCAATCTGCCGCTTGAACTGCTCGACAAACTCCGGCCGTTCCGGACGCGGGCCGACGAGGCTCATCTCTCCGCGGAGTACGTTGAAAAGCTGCGGGAGTTCGTCAACGTGCAGCCTGCGCAACAGGCGCCCCACGGGGGTGACCCGCGGGTCGTCCTTGCGCGCCCACACCGGCCCGGTGTCCTTCTCGGCATCCGGCACCATCGTCCGCAGCTTGACGAAGGTAAACAGCCGGCCGTCTTTGCCTACCCGCTGCTGGCGGTAGAATACAGGGCCCGGTGACGTCAACTTGATAAGCACTGCGCAGATGCTGATAACAACCAGCGCCGCCGGCATCACAACCAGGCTGACCGCGATGTCAAGCAGGCGCTTGAGGCGGGTGGCGTACTTGCTCAATGCCACGGTTTCCCACGATTGCCCGCAGCTTCCGCCCACCTCGGCCGGCGAGATGGGTCGCGTCAATGACCCGCCAGGTCGCTCAGGCGACGTCAGGTTAACGGCTTGCTGCTGGCAGTCAACTTCCGCATGCAAGCGCCCGGCACTTGCGGCTGTGTTCGGCAGCGAGGCCGGTAATGGCCTGTCCGACTGGTTGTGGCAGTCATGGCCCCCCGTTATACTGCGCATCTTCTTATCCGAGGCCGAAGCGCGCCCGCAACTGCTCCCAGGTCGCTTGCGGTAATTGGTCGTTGACGGCCTGCACGTCGGCCTGAACTTCCGCCGGGTTGCGCGCCCCAACCAATGTCGCCGCTATGCGCGGCTCGCGGAGGCAGAACTGGAGGTTGAGCGCCAGCAGGCTGATGCCGCTGTCCCGCGCCCATTCCCACAGTTGTGTGGCGCGCTCAACCCGCTGCCGGGTGGCGAAGGCCCCCAAGCGAGGTGCGACGACGCGCGGGTCCTCGCCTCCTAACAGGCCGAGCATGATGGCGGCGCCGTTAAGCACCCCGACATCCTGCGCAACGGCCGGCTCCAGCACTCCCGCAGCGGCGCTCTGATCAAGCAGGTTGTAATCGCAGAAAGTCAACACCACGTCGAATGCACCGCTTGCTATGCAGCGGCGGTGGAACTCGTGGGGTCGTGCGCCCAGGCCGATTGCGCGGATGACACCCTCGTCCTTGAGTTGCTGGAGGGCCTCCAACGCCCCTCCACGCTGGAACACGCTCTCCAGGTCGTCGGGATCGTGCACCAGCAGGATATCTATGTAGTCGGTTCTCAGCCGTCGCAAGCTCCGCTCCACGCTGCGGCGCGTCCCATCGGCGGAGAAGTCCTTGTTGCCCTTGTCATCATGGCCGCTCTTGGTAGAGAGAATGATATCCTCGCGTCGCCCTCCCCGGCGGTACCATTCGGCAAGCGCCAAGCCCACCCGCCGCTCGCTGTCGCCGTACATCGGCGAGGTGTCCACCAGGTTTATGCCCAGCTCCAGGGCACGGTGAACGGTCGCCACGGCCAATTCATCGCGGAAACCGTCCGCCGTCCGTCCCAAGTGCGCCCCCCCCAGGCCCAGGGCCGTGACCTGCACCTCGGTGCGTCCCAGTCGCCGCTTGTGTAGCATCGAACTATCCATTGCTTGTCATCTCCCACCGGCCCGCGCTTGGCTTATCCCACGGCATAAGGCGGGGCGGTCAAGTCTACGGGTATGCCACCCGCCCTGGCAGACTCCAGTGCTCCCAGCACGGCCGCCAGTGACTTTATCGCATCGCTGTACGGCGAGCGTATCCGCTCGGGATCGCCGGCGATGATGGCATCAAAGAACGTGGCAAACTCCCGCTCGTAGTCAGCACGTCCCGGCTCGTCGCGCACAACCTCTTCCCCATCGATTTTCAACGCTTGGCCTCCCAGGTCATACAGCGACTGGTCGGCCGCCACCAGGAACTGCGAGTGCCCGCCATGATGGAGGGCCGTGCACGTGGTCACATTCGCCACGCCCCCGCCTGCCAGCGTGTAGGTGACGCAGTGGCTGAGAGGGATATCGAGATCGGCCGTCTTGTCGGGCCGCTCGACAATCCGCGCCGTCACCGAGGTGTAGTTGGCACCCAGGTAGCGCAACAGGTCCACCCAGTGGATGGTGTTCTCCACGAACGCCCCGCCGGAAAGCTTCTCGATCTGCCACCAATAGGCCGCCGCCCTGCTGCCGTGGAGCCTGTGTATCAACGCCTGCACGATCATCTTGCCGTCCATACGCTGCCGGGCCAGATCCGCCGATATGCGGTAGCGCTCGTTGAAGCCCACGGCGCTGATGATGCCGGCCTGTTCGATGGCGCTTCTCACCTCGTGGGCCTTGTCCATGCTAAGTGCCGGCGGCTTTTCCACGAACACGGGGATACCATTCTGCGCGGCGATGATTTCCGCATCGGTGTGTGCGAACGGAGGTACAAAGATGCAAACAGCATCCAGCTTTTCGTTGTCGAACAGGTCGTGGTGGTCAGTGTAACGGGCTTGGACCCCGTACTCGTCGGCGCGGGCGGTCAGGTTCTCGGGGTTTGTGTCGCAAAACGCGACCAATTCAACTTGCGGCAATCTTGCCAGTATCGGCAGGTGGCAAATTTCCGCCATTCTGCCGACACCGATGACTCCAACGCGCAGCCGGGCCATCTGCAGGCCTCCTTTGTCATCCGGTGATTGTGCCCGCCGCAGTACACCGAAGGGCATCGCCCCCGTGCGTGTGCTTACGGGCGGTTACGTCGCGCGTAAATTCCCTGCCCTGTCGCAAACTCCTCGTCTGCGTGTGCTCAAACATGAGAAAATCGCCGGGTCCGGCCGCTTTGTGACTGCTGTGCGTCCTTTGACGAGGATTCACAGTTGAAGTAGCGAATAATCAGTCGGATTGCAGGTCATCTCCAAAAGCTGCGCACGGAAAGCGGGTGACGATAATGAACATCGCCCTTGTCGGCATACTTGCACTCGGCCTGTGTGGGAACCTCGACCTTGCCAGCCGGCCCTTCCACTGGCAGGTCAACATCGACCGCCCTGGCTTACAGATGACGATGCTGAACACCGCCGAGGCGAACCTGGCAGTCACCATCCAAACAAACGGTGGGAGCGAGGACTTTCCCAAGCTGCGCCTGGGCTTTCCCGCTCCCCAGGACTGGCGGCAATACACGCGCCTTGATAGCCGTTTGCGGATTACCTGCGACGACAAGTCAGTGGTGCAAAAGAATATCGCCTTTGTCTTTTATGATGAAAAGACGCGGCTAGTAGGCTATCCAGGCGAGCCTATGAAGCAACAGGTCGTCGCCCACCAGGTGCCGGTTGGCAAGTGGGTGGAGTTCAAGGACTGGCTGGCCGTGAACAGGTCGGCTATCAGGCAGTTTGACATCTACCTGTATGAACTGCCGCCCGCCCAGCCGCACACCTTCACGGTGGAGATAGCCTCGCTGACACTGCAGGAAGCCGGCCCCGGCGCAGTCATGGATGGCGAGGCCTTCCCTGCTGAGCAGCTACGCGCCAATGCCGGGCCGCCGGCGGCAAAGCTTGTTACCGACGATGGCTTGGAGCTGGAGATAGGCCGAAACGGCGGGGTGTACCGCGTGCGGGTCAACGGCCGCCTCGCGGGTCGGGCAGGCCGCCTGCCGACAGGCCTGCTGGTGCGCGACGTGGCAGCCGGCGGGCCGCCCGTCCAGGTGGGTGGCAGCATCGCCCGGCGCGACAATGCCGTCTTGCAATCTGCCACCCTTCCTGACATGGGGCTTGCCGTCAACGCGACATATCGCAGCCGCGGAAAATACCTGGAGATTGCCGGCAAGGTGGCGGACTTGCGCGGGGAGGATCGTGCCATAACGGTGTACTTCGCCTTGCCGTTGCGTGCAGGATCCTGGCAATGGTGGGATAGCGTGTCACGGTCTCGCACGGCTTCACAAGTCGCGGGGGAACTCTTCAACCTGGAGGTTTCCAGGGGTTACGGCCTGCATGGGGCCCATTCCAAGTATCCGCTGGGCACCGTGACCGTTGCGGACACCGCCGGCCTTACGCTGGCGGTGCGCATGGACGAGCCGGTCGTCCATCGGATAATCTACAACCCTTCGCTGGATCTGTTTTTCATCGCACTTGACTTCGGCCTCGTGCCCGGCAAGACGGTGCGGGGTAGGCCGCTTTCCCAGGCACCGTTCCGCGTACTGCTGTACGCCACCGATCCGGCCTGGGGCCTGCGCTCGGCACTGGAGCGTTACTATCAATTCTTCCCTCGCTTCTTCACCAAGCGCGTGCGGCAAGAGGGCGGCTGGTACGTGTGGGGCAACATGGCAGAGACCGAGGGTGCCCTGCAAGCCGGCTTTGCGTTCCACTGGGGGCCGCAGGATCCCGAGGCTGTCAAGTGGGACAACGAACACGGCGTGGTGGCCCTCAACTACATCGAACCGGAGTTCCTCCAACAGACGATGAGCGACTTCCAGAGCGCACCGACCGTGACTGATGCCATTGAGCGCCTGCAAAAGCTGGCTGCCGGCGATCCTGCGGAGCTGGCCAAAATGGCAAAGCTGCCCTATGCCAAGGGAGGCAGTGGGCACGTGCCGTACCTGAGCATGGAATTGATCACGAGACAGCATGACTTGTCGTGGTATACACAGGGGATTGCACGGGCCACCTTAATCTCAGCAAACCGGGGCCCCGATAATCAACTGTACTGTGATGTTGGGAAACGCCCGTGGATGAGTAAGAGCCAATGGGGAGCCATGTTCTACTGCAACCTTGATCCTGACATTCCTCAGGGCAAGGGACGCTTCAACCTCGACGTAGTGCTGAAATATGCGCTGCAGAGCTGGCGAAAAAACGGTGCGAGAATCGACGGCATCGCTCTTGACTCGCTGGGGGGCTATGGTCAAACCTCGCGTGTCAACTACTGCCGCGAGCACTTCCGGTACGCTGACATTCCGCTCAGTTTCTCGGCCATCACCCACGAGCCGGTGCAGGTGGCGGCGTTTGCTACCGTCGAATGGCTGCGGGAACTAGCCAGGCGCATGCACGGGCAGGGCATGTTATTGATGGCAAACTGCTCGTGGGGCAGCACGCCGGGCTGGCTCACATTTGCCGCACCCTACCTGGACATCTTCGGCGCCGAGGCTCCGCAGTTTGCCGACCCTGACTTCATCCGCGCCATCGCCCGCCACAAGCCCTGTACTGACCTTCCCTACCGCCCTCGGCCTGACTGGGAGGTGGCCTGGCACCTGCTGCACGACATCTACCCCGGGCACGGCAACAAGGTCGAGGTCATGGCCAGGTATGCTGCGCTGCTGCGAGAGATGAGCCGCGCCGGCTGGGAGCCGGTTACCTGGGCAAGCGTGCAGCCGCAAGGCCTTCGCATCGAGCGATACGGTAACGGCGACAGAATCTACTTTGCCGTCCACAACCCCACCACGCAACCACAGGATGTTACCGTGCAGGTGGATGCGCAGGCACTGGGCCTGCAGAGCGCCCGGGCGACGCTGCTTCCCGAGGGCCGGGCACTGCTGTACCGGGAGGGGAGTCTGCGCTTGTCGCTGCCGGCGCACGGCACCGGCGTCGTGCTGCTACAGCGCGCGCGGTGAGGTTCCCTCTCCTCGTGCACTGGCGCCGCATGACAGTGAATAGGGCACTGCCTCGCCTTTGCCGGCGAAGTATTTCCACTTTCTTTGCCGGGCCTGGAAGGTAACAGCGCAATTGCACGGAAATACCATTGCCGGCCGGCAGGGTGAGTAACGCTGTGGCACGGTCGAGTAGCTAGGGGGCAGCCGGCAGCACAGCATTTCAAAATGGGCAGGAGGCTCATAATGATACGTGTTGGTTTGGTCGGATGTGATACTTCGCACGTCGTTCAGTTCACGATGCGGTTCAACCACGTGGATATCGAGGAGGAACAGTGGGTGGAAGGCTGCCGGGTGGTGGCAGCCTGGCCGGGAACGTCCCAGGTCTCGCCGGAACGTATAGACGGGTTCGTTGAGCAACTGTCGGGGTGGGGAGTGGAGATCGTGGATGACCTGGCGGAGATGATACCCAAGATAGATTGCGTAATGATTGAGTCATGTGACGGCAGCGAACACCTCCACAATGCCACGCCGTTCATCGAGGCGGGCATGACCACCTACATTGACAAGCCGTTTGCCAGTTCGCTTCGTGACGCACTCAAGATAGCAGAGTTGGCGGAAAAACACGGCGTGGGCCTGTTCTCCTCCTCGTCACTGCGTTACGGGCAGGAGGTCCAGGACTTCAAGGCGCGGGCCGACCAGACAGGTGCGGTGATTGGAGCTAGCGCCTATTCGCCGGCCTCCTTGCACCCGCGCAATCCCGGCTTGTTTCATTACGGCATTCACGGCGTGGAGACGCTGTATGCCTTGATGGGGCCGGGCTGTGAGGTCGTCTCCTGTACATTTGACGAGGCGGCCGAGGTCAACGTCGGGCACTGGAAGGATGGACGCATCGGCGTCATGCACGGGATTCGCGAAGGTGCTGCGGGGTATGGCTTCCAGGCCTGGTGCGAGAACGTCATCGAAACGCACACCATTGACACCAATTACATTTACAGGGAACTGCTCAAGCGCGTGGTGACATTCTTTGAGACGGGCCGCTCCGATGTACCCATCGAGGAGACCCTGGAAATAATAGCATTCATTGACGCCGCCATGATCTCGGCCCAAAGCTCGGGAAGACCCATAGAACTTGCCAAGGTGTAAGGCGCCCAGGGGCCGCCGCGGTCCGCTCACACCAGGCCCGGCAACAAGGTCTTGGGGATGGATACGCGGACCGTCCGCAGGGGGTTGACGACCTGGGAAATGCGCAGGTCGGCCTGCAGGCTGAGCAGCATCATGGCATCGTGGGTGCTTATCTGCAGGTGCCGTGCCAGCAGGTCGCGGGCTCGCTCCACGGCCAGCTTGGCGGCCTCGTCGAGTGTCCGCGCCGAGGCGATCACGCAGATTGTGCGGGGCGTCTCCACCACCGGGCCGGGGGCCAGCGTCTCTTCCAGCAGGTCAACAGTTACCGTGACCTCCCCGGGCAGCTCAATTCCCTGGCCGCACATCTCCCCGTCTCCCTGGACGCCGTGGAGGTCTCCAACGCCCAACAGCGCCCCCTCTACGAACACGGGCAGGTAGACGGCCGCCCCTACCGTGATATCCTTGGTATCGAGGTTGCCGCCATGATCGCCGGGGGTAGTGTCGGGGATGGCGCCCTGCTCCGGGGCCGGCGCCACGCCGATGGTCCCGATAACCGGCTGCAGCGGGAGGGTGAAGCGGTCGGCGAACAGAGCGCTGTCATCGAGGATGGGAACCAGGCGACCGGGCGGATCATTGCTGCCAACCGTGCAGTCGAACACCACCCCGCGGGGCGCGACGGTGATCTTTTCAATGTGCACCTTCAGGGTCATGCCCGGACGCGCGCCGGCGATTGCCACCGGGCCGGTGGCCGGATTGGCGCGGAACCTGTCCCGAACGGCGCAACTGAGGGGCTGGGCGTCATAGCTGACCTGGCCGTCGAAACAGTCCAAGGTCTGGAATACCACGCGGTCCCGGGGCTGGACCGTCACCACGGCAGGGTTGGCGGCGGACATCGCGTACACCCTGTGTTCGGAGCCGACATAATGTTCCATTGCTTATGCACCTCTGCACGTTCCCGGTCGGTATTGCACATTCAGCGCAGGTACATTATACTCATAGGCGCTCGACGGAGGTAACCAGGTTTGCACTGCGCTGACAAGCTCGTAGAGACATTAGAAGAATTACAACGCATCGCCCAACAATTGCGTTCCCGCCGCAAGCGCATCGTTTTCACGAACGGCTGCTTTGATTTAATTCACCGCGGCCACATCGAATTCCTTTGCCAGGCGCGCGGGCTGGGCGACGTGTTGATAGTAGCGGTAAACGGCGATGATTCAGTCCGCCGGCTGAAAGGACCAGGGCGGCCGTTGATGAAACAAGAAGATCGCGCCATGCTGCTGGCCGCCCTGGAATGCGTGGATTACGTGTACATATTCGACGAGCCGCGCTGCGGGGGTGTCATCCGCGCCGTGTGTCCCGATGTGTATGTCAAGGCCAAGGATTACACCCCCGATACCCTGGATCCGCAAGAGAAGGCGAGCTTGCAGGAGTGCGGTGCGCAGATGGTGTTCCTGGAGCCGGTGGCGGATTACTCGACGACCAACATCATTCGCCGCATCAAGAGCCTGCCGGACCAACTTGAGGTTTGAAGCTGCAAAAACGGCCAAATTCAGCCATTCTTGGGGGGGTGACCCTAGGGTCACCCCGGTCGCTACTCACAAAGGAGGGCACAAGTTGATGGAATATCGCAAGCTCGGGAATAGTGACCTGGAGGTATCGGTAATCGGTTTCGGGTGCTGGGCGATGGGCAAGCGATACTGGGGCGATGACGTTGACGACGAGCTGTCGATTCGCGCCGTGCACCGCGCCCTGGACCTGGGCGTCAACCTGTTCGACACGGCGGATTGCTACGGGTCCGGCCATGCCGAGACCGTGCTGGGCCAGGCAATCAAGGGCCACCGCGATGAGATGATAATCGCGACCAAGGGGGCACGGGTCTGGGATCCGGCGACGTTGGAAATCACCGGCAGCGACATCTCTGCCAAGCACATGATAGAGGCATGCAACGCCAGTCTCAAGCGCCTGGGCATTGACTACATCGACTTGTACCAGGTCCACACTTCGTACGAGGGTGCGCCCATCGAGGAATGCGCCGAGGCGTTGGTCAAGCTGCAGGAGGAGGGCAAGATCCGCTACATCGGGGTGTCGAACTATCCGGTCGAGGACATCCGCCGGCACATGGCCAAGGCCCCGCTTGCCTCGGTTCAGCCGCCGTACAACATGCTCAACCGCGGCATCGAAAAAGACCTGCTGCCATTTTGCATTGAGCATAATATCGGTGTGCTGGTGTACGGGCCGATGGCCCAGGGCCTGCTGACGGGCAAGTACAAGAAGGGTGATACGTGGCCTGAAACCGACCTGCGGCACAACAACCCGCGCTTTCACGGAGAACGGTTCGAGCGCAACCTAGCGGCCATTGAGCGCATGAAGAAAATCGCCGAGCGCTATGGCAAGACGATGTCGCAGTTGGCCGTAGCCTGGTGCCTCAACCAGCCGGGGATAACGGTGGCATTGTGCGGTACCAAGCGGCCCGAGCAGATCGAGGAAACCGCCGGCGCGGCCGGCTGGAAGCTGAGCGAGGAGGATCTCGCCGAGATTGACCGCATCATCGAGGAGACGGGGGCAGGGTAGTGAAGCAGCGCAAACTGGTGGTGGCCTCCACCAACCCGGGGAAGCTGCGCGAGTTGCGGGCGATCCTCGACAAGCTGCCCCTTGCGTTGGTTTCGGTGGGAGAGCTGCTGCCATCCCTGCACATCGAAGAACCGTTTGGAACATTTGCGGAGAATGCCGCGCACAAGGCGCTGACGGTCGCGCGGGCGACCGGCGAACTTGCGCTGGCCGACGACAGCGGGCTGGAGGTGGAGGCCCTCGACGGGCGGCCGGGGGTGCTTTCCAGTCGCATAGCGGCTACAGATCCGCAGCGGATCCAGTGGCTGTTGGACCAAATGAAGGATGTGCCCGATGAGCAGCGCGGGGCACGCTTCGTTTGCGTGGTAGCGCTGGCCACTGCCGCGGGCCTGGTCGGCTCGTGGGAAGGAACGGTGGCCGGCCGGATTACGCGAAAGCCGCTGGGGACGCACGGCTTTGGTTACGACCCTGTGTTCTATTACCCACCATTCGGCTGCACCTTCGGCCAGTTGGAGCCTGAGCGCAAGAACGAGGTGAGCCATCGGTCGAGGGCCTTGCGCCGGCTATGCGCGGCGCTACCTGATATTCTGCGACAGTTGGAGGAGGGTCCCGGCCCTGATGAATGAGTCGCCGGCCATCGGCCCCCTTCGCATCCTGATGTGCATAACCCCGCGGCACTTTTCAGGCGCTGAACGAGTACTGGTGAACCTTGCCGGCGGGCTACAGGAGCGCGGCCACCGGGTACTGGTTCTCACCAAGCCACTGGCGCGCCTGATGGATGAACTGGCTGCGCGCTCGGTGCCGGTGGAGGCCGCCCCCATCAGCGGAAAACTCAACCGCCACGCCGCACGGCACATTGCGCAGGTGGCGGAGGCGATGGGAGCAGACCTCATCTACACGTCGCTTTCGAGTGCCAGCCTGTGGGGCGGACGAGCGGGACTGATAGCCGACCTGCCGGTTGTCTCCCACGTTCTTGCCCTCAATCACGCGCGCTGGTACGTGCGGGCCACGCGCATCCTGGCCCTCTCGCATGGTGTCAAGCAGCACCTGGTACGGCAAGGAATACCAGAGGCGCGGATTGACGTTGTGTACAGCGGGGTTGACCGGGCGCTGATGGAAAGTGCTCGGCCGAGGGAGGAGGTGCGCGGCGAACTGGGCTTGCCCCAAGCCGCGCCGGTTATCTGCGCCGTAGCCCATTTGCATCGCAAGAAGGGGCACCGGTACCTTGTCGAGGCGATCGCCCGCCTGGTGCCTGATTATCCGCAACTGCAACTGCTGTGCGCCGGCCGCGACAGTGGAGAGCTGGCTGCACTAAGACGCCAGGTGCGGCGACTGGGCGTCGAGCAGCATGTTCAGTTCCTGGGATTCCGCGGCGACGTACTGGATATAGTGAACGCCTCTGATGTCGTGGTGCTGCCCTCGGTGGCGAAGGAAGGGCTGGGGCTGGCCTTGGTGGAGGGCGCGTACCTGGGCAAACCGACGGTGGGCAGCGATATTCCGGGTATTCGCGAGGCGCTGGTAGACGGCGAGACCGGTTTCCTGGTTCCCCCGGCCCGGCCCGAGGCCCTGGCACAACGGCTGGGGCAGTTGCTCAGTGATCGCGAGCTGCGCCGGCGGATGGGCGCAGCGGGCAGGGAATGGGCGCGGAAAACCTTCGACCTGCAGCGGCAGATGGAACTCACCGAGGCAACGTTCGCCAAGGCCATTGCCACCCACCGCCATGCACGGATAAGCACGTGAACGACGGTTTGCGCCGGGGGATGCAAGTGAGAATGCTTCGGGTGTCGCCGGGGCCCAGAGTTACTGTAGTAGCAAGGTCAAGTAGTCGTACCCCTATGCTGTACTGCTGCGGCAGAGGGCAGCTTCGCTGCTTATTCTGCGCCTGGCCAGTTCACAGTATTCGGAAGCGACCTCCACGCCGATACCCAGGCGGTTCGTCTGGGCGCAGGCGACAAGCGTGGTCCCGCTGCCCAGGAAGGGGTCGAGGACTGTATCTCCAACGAAGCTGAACAGCTTGATGCACCGTCTGGGTAGCTCTACAGGAAACGGCGCGGGATGTCCCACGCGCTTGGCATTTTCGCCGCCGAATGTCCACAGCCCGTTGGTCCACTCTATGAATTCCTCGCGGGTTATATCGGACTGCCCCTTGGTTGCCCTCGGCCAGTATTCCTTGTAGAAGACGGCTATCATTTCCACCGGCGCTATCACGTACGGGGCACTTGCGCTCATCCACGACCCCCATGCCGTCCGGCGCGAGATGTTGCCCTCGTTCCAGACAATCGTGGTGTGGTACTTCCATCCCACTTGCTTGGCCACGCTTACAAGGTCGCTGTATATGCTCTGCTGGCCTCCCTTGTTCTTGTCCAGTGCAATGTTCAAGCATAAGCGGCCGCTGGATTTGGTCACCCGCAGGCACTTGGCCAGCCATCGGCGGGAGAAGTCGAGATAGTCCTGGTACGGCATGGCGTCGGCGTGGCTATCGTAATCCTTCCCCACATTGTAAGGCGGCGACGTTACTGTCAAGTCAACACTGTTATCCTCGACAAGCCCGGTGGTCACAAAATCATCGTTGATGATGGTCATACCACTGTCCTGGAAGTATATTGTGCCGGTCATGATGGGTTTTGGCCTCGCCGCAAAGGCAGTAACAGTTCGGCCTTGCGTTGCCTCAATGGCAGACGGCTGGCCCGACTCGGGCCTGCGCGCCGCTAACATCGCCGACGAGGTACGACCTGTTCTGTTACCTGGCTTGTGCCCGCTGCAACTGCTGCAATTCAGCGATCTCGTCGCGGAGGGCGGCGGCACGCTCGAACTCCAGGTTCTCGGCTGCCTCCTTCATCTCGAACTTGAGGGCCCCGATAATCTTGGCCAGGTCGTCTTCGGGCAGCCCTTCCGGTACGCCCGCCGGCATAATCTCCTCGATCATGCGGCGCTGGCGCTCCTCGCGGACGCGAATAGTATCACGCACCGCCTTTTGCACCGTCTGCGGCGTGATGTTGTGCTTGCGGTTGTATTCGATCTGCTTTTTGCGCCGTCGCTCGCACTCGCGGATGGCCGCTTCCATGGACGGGGTGATGTGGTCAGCGTACATGATGACTTGGCCCTCGACATTGCGCGAGGCACGGCCCATTATCTGGATAAGCGATGTCTCTGAACGCAGGAACCCCTCGCGGTCGGCGTCCAGGATGGCAACAAGGGAAACTTCGGGCAGGTCGAGGCCTTCGCGCAGCAGGTTGATGCCTACCAGCACGTCGAACTCGCCCAACCGCAGGTCGCGCAGTATTTCACTGCGTTCGAGGGTCTCGATATCGGAGTGCAGGTAGCGCACGCGGATGTTCATCTCGGCGAGGTACTCGGTGAGGTCTTCAGCCATGCGCTTGGTCAGGGTTGTGACGAGCACTCTCTGATCCTTTTCGACGCGGGCCTTGATTTCGGCGATCAGGTCATCGATCTGCCCCTTGGTGGGCCGCACTTCCACCGGCGGATCAACCAATCCCGTGGGCCGGACTATCAGCTCGACCACCTGCTGGGCGTGGCGCAGCTCGTACGGGCCGGGGGTGGCGGAGGTGTAAATGACCTGGTTGACACGCTCTTCCCATTCGCGGAACGTCAGCGGGCGGTTGTCATACGCCGATGGCAGGCGGAAGCCCCACTCCACGAGGCTGTCCTTGCGCGAACGGTCGCCTTCGTACATCGCTCCCAGTTGCGGGATGGTCTGGTGTGATTCGTCTATGATCATCAGGTAATCATCCGGGAAGTAATCAAGCAGCGTATAGGGGGGTTCGCCGGGGCGGCGACCATCAAAGTGACGGGAATAGTTTTCGATGCCCTGGCAATAGCCGACCTCGCGGATCATTTCCATGTCGTAGCGGGTGCGTTGCTCAAGACGCTGTGCCTCCAGCACCCGTCCCTGCTTGAGGAAGTAATCGAGCCGTTCCTGCAGCTCCTGTTCGATGCTGTGCAAGGCCCGCTCGACGCGCGAGGCCGAGGCCACGAAGTGAGTAGCAGGGAAAACCAGCAGGTACTGCTTCTCCTCTATCAGTTCGCCTGTCAGCTCGTCGAGGACGAGAATTCTTTCCACCTCATCGCCGAACATTTCGATGCGGGTGACCAGGTCGGTGTCGACGGGATGTATTTCGATGACATCGCCGCGCACGCGGAACTCGCCGCGGTCGGGAGCGACGTCGTTGCGGCTGAACTGCATGTGAACCAGTTGGCGGATTATCTCGTCGCGGTCGGCGGACTGGCCGGCGTGCAGTTGCAGGGTGACCTCCTGGTATTGCTCAGGCGAGCCGAGGCCGAAGATGCAGGACACCGAGGCCACGACGATGACATCCCGCCGCGACATGACCGCCTGGGTGGCCGAATGGCGCAGGCGATCGATCTCGTCGTTAATCTGCGAGTCCTTTTCGATATATGTATCCGTCTGGGGCAGGTAGGCCTCCGGCTGGTAGTAGTCGTAATAGCTGACGAAGTATTCGACGGCGTTGTTGGGGAAGAATTCCTTGAACTCGGCACACAACTGCCCGGCCAGGGTCTTGTTGTGCGCGATGACGAGCGTGGGCCGCTGCACGCGCTCGATGACCTTGGCGATGGTATAAGTCTTCCCCGAGCCGGTGATGCCCAGCAAGACCTGGTGGCGCAGGCCGGCCTCTATTCCGGCGGCCAACTTTTCAATCGCCTGCGGCTGGTCACCTTTGGGCACATACTCGGAAACCACTTCAAACTTCTGCATCAGGACCTCCACTGCGACAAGCCCGTACTATGGTATATATATTATGCCTGATTCTGCCAAATATACAAGTGGGCAGGGAAAAGACAGCGCTTGCGCCGGCCAAGGTGGTATTGCAGGGCCGGGGAGGGGGTCGGACGTCGCCTCTTCCCCGCCATCTGCGGTACGCGGCTCGGACAGGGGGTTGGAATAGAGAAAGCAGGGGCCAAAACGTGCAGATCGGGCCCGCTTGCGGAGCTTCCGTAAAGGATCTGGAGCTGATCCTTCCCCCCGGACACGGAAGCTATTCGCAGCGCTGCCCAATCTGCGTGCGGTCTGACACCTTCGGGCACACGTTGCCGGCGTGCCTGCTGCACCCGGTGCAACAGCCGTCACCGGCTCGACTATCATACCGGGTGGCACTGCGCCGGCCAATACGTATTTGTACCCGACATGGGGGCTTGGGACCTCACAAACAGCGGCCGTGTCCGCTGCTTCAAGCAGGCGAGTACCGTCAACTCAACGGTGGCACGATCTTGTTGCCTACGGCCCAGGCAACGAGGGCGGCGGTGTTGCTGACGCCGGCTTTTTCCATGAGGTGTGCGCGATGCTGTTCCACGGTGCGGGTGCTGATTTTAAGCTGCCTGGCTATCTGCTTGCTGCTGCGGCCGTGGCAGACCATTTGCAGGACCTGCCGTTCGCGGAATGTCAACTCGTCAACCTTGGAGGCGGCTGGCTGACGGCCCTCGATGCGCTTGCGCTCCACACCCGGAGCCACTTTCGGCGCGATGACTTCGCGGCCGGCGGCGACCTTCTTAATGACATCAACTAGTTCCTCAAAGCCGCTTTCTTTCAACCAGTAGCCTTTTCCGCCCGCTTCAAGGAACTGGTAAGCGAAGTCGGCGTCAGCGTGCATGGTCAGGGCTATGACGCGGCACCTGCAGCGGCCATTGGCGACTTGCTTGGCCACTTCGATGCCGTTGAGGTCGGGCATGGAGACATCAAGCAATGCCACATCGGGCTGCAGCGTGCGGATGAGATTTACGGCTTGCACGCCGCTGTCGGTTTCCGCCACAACCTCCAGGCCGTTGGCATTGTTCAGCATCTGGACAAGGCCCTCGCGCACCACCTGGTGGTCATCAACGACGAGTATGCGAAGTCTGCTCATTGCCCCAACTTCACTCCTTGTGGCATTGGCGTGGAGGCGGCAATCGGCATCGCCGTCAGTGCCTGGCAAATCTTTCGGGCAGTGAGAACGATGACTTTTTCTCTTGGCCGGCAGCGATTCCTGCTTCAGAGCACGCCTGCTTGCGGATTTAGACCAGCGGGGTAGGACAAGCGGCCGCCTGGCGGACATTCCGCGCTGGTCCGGTGCAGTCCCGCGAATTGGGCTGCATGTTCCGGTGGGATGGGAGTTGTAGCCTACCATATTCGCGGCGCCCAGGCGATGAGGATAATTACGCACCGCCGGCTGCCACAGCGCCGGCAGTACGCGGTTACCGCGCCGCCTGTTGAAGCGCCACCTCGTCGGCGACGGCCTGGAAGAGGGCTCGGCGCAGGCGCTCTGCGTCATGGTCGGCGACCAGCTTCTGCATCAGCGCCACGTAGTGATCAAGCCCGTCGTTGAGGGAGAAATGGGTGCTGGTCTGTACTTTCCACACCCAGGGGCAGGAGGTGGGGACGAGTTGTTCAAACGAGTTTGTCAGCGTTTCGTGCAGCTTTTCGCCGGGTTGAAGGCCTGTGAATGTGACGGCCCCGGGGGCATACGGGTCGCGGCCGTAGAGGCTGAGCAGGGTGTAAGCGAGGTCGAGGATGCGAACGGGTTCGCCCATGTCCAGGACAAAGATGTCACCGCTGGCGCCAAGCACGGCCGATTGCAGGACCAAGAAGGCGGCTTCCGGGATGGTCATGAAATACCTGTCAGCTTCCGGATGAGTAATCGTCAGCGGTTGGCCGGCGGCCAACTGCTCTTCGAAAGTACGCAGGACGCTGCCGTCGCTGCCGATGACATTGCCGAATCGGACGATGGAATAGCAGGTGGCTGCATGGCGGGCACGCTGTTGGATGCGCAGCTCGCAGAAGCGCTTGGTGGCCCCCATCACGTTGCAGGGGTCAGCCGCCTTGTCGGTGGAGATGAACAGGAAGTGCCGGCAGCCGCAGGCTTCGGCGCAGCTTGCCACATGCTCGGTGCCCAGTACATTGTTACGCACCGCCTCCACGGGGTTGGCTTCCATCAGGTACACATGCTTGTGGGCGCCGGCATGGACGACGATCTGCGGGCGGTGGGCGGAGAAGGCAGAGGCGCAACTGCCGTAGTCGGTGAAGTTGCCGATGCAGGGCACTAATTCGATGTCCGGATAGGAGGTGCTCAGCTCCTTGTAGATGGCGTGAATGCGATTTTCCCCACGTCCGAACAGAACCACTTTCCGGGGGCCGTGGGCACAGACGCGGCGGCATATCTCCGAGCCGATGGAGCCGCCGGCGCCGGTTACCAGGACCGTATTGCCGCGGATGTAGTTGTCCTGCAGTGTCAGGGAGGGGATGCGACTGTCACGGCCCAACAGTTCAGCGGCCCGAACGTTGCGGACGCCGTGCAGCAACGGCGGGTGGTCGATCATGTCCAGGAGGCGGGGCAGGATGCGGACAGGGACGTTCAGACCCGAGCAGTTGTGTAACATGCGGGAGCGTTGAGAGGGCGAGGCGGAGGGGGCCGCAATGATGATCTCATCGACTTCATGCTTGCGCACAATACGGGGCAAGTCGGCGGCGGTGCCCAGGACGGTTTTGCCGCGCACCAGGACGCCGCGCCTGCGCGGGTCGTCGTCCACCAGGCCCACGATTTCATAAGGGCTGTAGCGGTCAGCGGCGACCTGGGCGACCAGCGTCTGCCCCGCCTCACCGGCCCCGTATATCAGCAGGCGCTTGCGAGAAGCAGGTGGAGAACACGGGTACAGATGCCTGCGCAAGACACGCCACGCCAAGCGGCTGCCCCCGACGGCAGCCGTCAACAGCAACCACCAGATTATCCAGATACTAGCAGGAAAGGTGGAGCCGAGTACCGCTGTTGCTGCCAGGTACCCGGCCAGGACGGTTGCAATGGTAGCGGCGACCACAGCGATGGCGGCATCCATGCCGGCATATTCCCACACGCGGTTGTATAGGCCCGATACAAGGAAACAGACCGCCATGAAGGGTACTGCCAACGCCGCTACGGAGCGGCAAAGGGCAAGATGGCCAGGCGCAACGGCGGGAGCAAAACGGAGCCAGACAGCCGCCAGCAAGGCGACTGCCAGGATGCAAGCATCCACAGCAAGCAAAAGCAGGCGTTGCCATCTTAAGCGTTGCGGCCATAGTTGCGGGAAGTAGTGCCCAAACAGGCGAATAGCAGCCGGCCTTGGCGAACTCAACTCTTTGCACCTCTGCGTGACTACGCCACTAGTGTGCAATGGCAATCAAGATTGGAGAAGGACGGAATCGGCCAGAGACAGGAGAGCTAAGGAAGGGGAGCCTGGGTTTCCGAGAGGTTCACGGCATCACGGATTGGGAGGAAGCAGCTCCCGCCTCTGGCCGCCCCGTTACGCGTCTCTTGGTGTCGAGACGATGGCAGGGTGTTGATACTATAGGCAACCGGCAGCGGGATTTCACTAGGCAGAACTACGCAACAGGGCAAGACGGATTCCTTGCGGCCTGTAGTGGACGGCCGAGGTGCGACGAATACCGGGCCACGCCAAACAACCCCTGGCGGCAAACCAGGTAATAAAGGATTGGCAGCGGTGCAGCGCGAATAAAGCAAGGCAGGCAAGCGGCAGCCGAAGGCGGTACGGCCTGCCGGTGTCAATCAGCAATAGTAGGCCACGTGGCCGCAGTGGCAACGGGGGGCCACAGTTGCACGATTGTGCCCTCACCGAGGTGATTGGATGGAACCGAATGCTGTTATATACCTTACATTGCCCGCAGCCCGGACCTACGAGAACAAGCCTGACCTCGAAGGGCGGGAACCGTTCCGCTACGCGGTTGTGGTCCAGCGCATCGAGCCCAACTACGTGGTTATAAGGGTCAGTCGCTCTCCGGATGCAGAGACCTACAACGTGTTGTACTTACCTTGGTACCAGGTGATAGGGATAGAGATGGCCGAAGGGATTTCTCATCACCTGCTGCGCCACGACAACGCACGATAATGCTGCGGCGCTGCGCGGTATCGAGGCAAAGCAAATTGCAGGTGGCATGTGCCAAGGGCCGAGGCACATGCCACTTTGGTTAGCGGGGGCGGATGAGACAGCAGACCGCGGCCGAGGCGGGCTTGCGAACTGCTGGCTGCGGCACCTCAGTCGCCGCGTTCTTTACGCTCGCGGGCGAGCTTGGCCGCGATGTTGGCACGCGCTTCTTGCAGTATCGGCTCGACATCAGCCATGTTGTAGACACGCTGCTGGAAGGTGCGCTTTTGCAGGGTTTCCAGGAACCCCTTGAATTCGCGGAAATAGGAGCCGTAAATGTGGAATGAATCGGCGATGTGGGTGTACTGGCCGGCGCGGATAGTACGGCCCAGGCAGTCGGAGAGCCGCTCGGCCACCACGCGCTGAAGCTCAGTGAAGACGTACATGTTCATGAAGGCGGCCTTGAAGGCATCGTTGGAACGCATGTGGGCGTTGAGCACCAGTTCATCGCCAAACAGGCGGAACCACAGGCGCTGCAGGCAAGCAGGGTGCTCAAATCCGGCGTCCTCCCACACTTTCCACAGCACAGCCTGTGCGCGGCGGGTATAGGGTGCTGCGCAGAGGGCCTCCACTATGTAAGCGATCTGGTCTATCGGCTCCTGCAGACCGGGGACCGAGTAGGCACAAAGCCGCTGATGGTAGGTGTACTGCCACTTGCCGGCAGCAGGGTCTATCCAGTGGTCGTGGATGCCCTCGATGACCTCCTGGCGGTAGACCTCGAGGTCCTCAAGCCCCCCGGGAAGCGCGCGATGAATGCGCGGGTCGTCAAGCGGCTTGCGCACGACGATGACGGCAGTTGCATCGCGACTGGGGGGGTCATCTGGCTGGTCATACTGGGTGGGGATTGAGGCTCCGTGCTCCCAGGTTTGCACCACGGCCTGCTCCCACGCCGCGGGAAGATTGTCGGCGACGACGTGCACCACGGGCAGGGTCATTGGTTCGGTCATCAAACTATCGCTCCTCGACAAGGGTCAACGAACCGGCCGGCCAACGTTGCGTGACCGGGGGTTCGTAAAAAGAATGGCGCTCTGCGCAAAGGCAGAGCGCCTTGTTCTTTTCGGTGTCGATGTTGCTCATGGTAATGAGCGATATTCCAACGCTCACCTCCGCTATCCACCACCGGGGCCAGGAGGTCCGCCCGGTCGAGGTCCAGGCCCCATTGGTCCACCCGGTCCACCGGGCCCAGGGCCGGGAGGTCCGCCAGGACCAGGAGGTCCACCGGGACCAGGGCCGGGACCAGCACCAGGGCCGGGAGGTCCGCCGGGTCCGGGAGGTCCAGGAGGACCAGCGCCAGGACCAGGGCCAGGAGGCGCACCCGGGCCAGGAGGTCCACCAGGAGTGGGGCCGGGCACACGTCGTCCGGCGCCAGGGCCTGGTGGGACTTCACCTGGCTTGGCCGGCTTCTTACCCAAGGTAACCCAGTAGATCACCACCACCAGGGCTATCAGCACGATCACCGCGATCACGATTGCCAACGGGGAAGCTTGCTTTTGGGCCATTGCCACCCTCCTCTCTTAGGACGTTTCACTTCTTAACGCACCATCAGGTGCTGTACTGCCACGCTCCTAAGTTTGGGATGATTGCTACGTGCCGGTTTCTCCACCTGAACATTATCGCGGATGCTGCTGGCCAACCCTGCTGACATGCAAGATAGTAACGCGTTCGCCGCTTTCTGTCAAGGGCTTTATGCAAGGGGGCAGGTGGGATATCATCCTACTGGATTTTGAGTATGCTCATAAATGCTTCCTGGGGCACCTCGACCCGGCCGACCTGCTTCATTCGTTTCTTGCCCTCTTTTTGGCGTTCAAGAAGCTTACGCTTGCGGGTAACATCTCCCCCATAGCATTTTTCCAGAACGTTCTTGCGCAGCGGTGGGATGCGGACTGCAGCGATCACACGACTGCCGATGGCAGCCTGGATGCGGACTTCAAACATCTGCTTGGGAATAGTGGCCTTCAGTTGGCTGACGACCTGGCGGGCGCGACGTTCGGCCGGTATGCGGTGCGAGATGAAGGCCAAGGCGTCCACGGGTTCGCCGTTAATCAACACATCTACCTTTACCAGTTCAGATGTCTCATACCCGGCCGGCTCGTAGTCGAGGCTGGCGTAACCGCGGCTTATGGACTTGAGCTTGTCGAAGTAGTCAACGATGATTTCAGCCAACGGCAGGCGATAGTTCAGCACCACGCGGTCGCCATACAGGTAGTCCATACCCACGTACTGCCCGCGGGCGGCTGCAGACAGTTCCATACAGGGGCCCACGTAGCTATGCGGGACGGTAATGGCCGCCTTGACGATAGGTTCCTGAACATAATCAATGTTGGCGGCATCGGGCCAGTGTGCGGGATTGTCTATTTCCCTTACCGAGCCGTCCTTGAGGTGGATGCGATACTTTACCGTCGGGGCGGTGGCGACGAGTTCGAGGCCGTACTCGCGTTCCAAGCGCTCCTGGACGATATCCATGTGCAGGAGGCCGAGAAAGCCGCAGTGGAAGCCGAAGCCCAGGGCCGCGGAGGTCTCCGGTTCATAGTGAAGTGCCGCGTCGTTGAGCGAGAGGCGGTCGAGGGCATCCTTGAGGGCCTCGTAGTCAGCGTTGTCGCTGGGGTACAAGCCGCAGAAGACCATGGGCTTAGGTTCGCGGTAGCCGGGCAGGGGCTCGGCGGCCGGCCTGTGCGCGCCGGTGATGGTGTCTCCCACGCGGCATTCCTTGACGCCCTTGATGCCGGCAATCAAGTACCCGACGTCTCCGGCGCGCAAGCGCTCCACGGGCTGCATCCGGGGGGAGAAGACGCCTACTTCGGCGACTTCATACACGCGCTCGGCGGACATCAACTTGATGTGCTCGCCACCGCAAACGGTACCTTCGAAAACCCGGATATAAGCGATGACGCCGCGGTGGACGTCGAACTCCGAGTCGAATATCAGGGCCCGCAGAGGGGCGGCGGGATCTCCCCCCGGCGGCGGTATGCGGGCGACAATGGCCTCCAGTAGTTGGCGGACACCTTGGCCGGTCTTGCCGCTGGTGAACAACACCTCGTCGGGCGAGAAGCCGAAGTCCTGTTGCAGCTCCTCAACCGCACGCTTGGGGTCAAAGTTCTGCAGGTCTATCTTGCTGACGACCGGGATCAGCTCCAGGCCGGCATCCAACGCCTGGTAGACGTTGGCCACGGTCTGGGCTTCCACTCCCTGGGAGGCGTCCACCAATACCACGGCTCCTTCGCAGGCCTGCAGTGCGCGACTGACCTCGTAAGAGAAGTCCACGTGGCCGGGCGTATCAATCAGATTGAGCACATATTGTTCGCCGTTGTCGGCGGTGTAGTTCAAGCGCACGGCGCTGGCCTTGATGGTGATACCGCGTTCACGCTCCAGCTCCATGTCATCGAGGACCTGGTCACGCATCTGGCGGCCGACCACGGCACCGCACGTCTCCAGCAGCCGGTCGGCCAGCGTGGACTTGCCGTGGTCAATATGAGCAACTATGCAGAAATTGCGGATATGGTCTTGTGGTATCATGAGATGTAACGTTCAGTTCGCTTCAAGTCGCCATGCGGCAGGCAACACCCTGATGCTTGCCAGGATGACTGTCGCAAAGGCGCGGACACGATGCACAATTGTATAGTTTACCCGATGCAGGCGGTACTGCCAAGGCCTGGTCACGG
>JALGVG010000164.1 GCA_029819875.1 Candidatus Zipacnadia bacterium
CATGCCGGTTGGAACCAGATCGGGGGCCCGTTCACCCACCCGCAGCATTTCAGCGAGGTCCACGTGATCGGACCCTACGGCCATACCTGGACGATGCAGGAGGCAATCGACCGCTCGTTGGTGCTGGGGACGGTCTTCTCCTACAATCCAGCTACCGGCGAATACGAGTGGGCGCCGGAACTGCAGGACATAATACTGAAGCCGTACGTCGGGTATTGGCTGCTGGCCTATGATGACATAAGCCTCAGCTTCACGGCGCCGAGCCTGCTGGTTCCGACGCAGCTTGCGCAAACCAGCAGCCAGAAGGCTACTGTTGCTTCGCCGGACGACTGGCGGATAGAGCTGCGGGTATCGGCCGCCGGCAAGTCACGGACCGGCCGCTATCTTGGTGTCTCGCCGAGCGCCCAGGACGGCGCCGACAAGGGTGACATTCCGTGCCCGCCTGCAGCGCTTAACGGGGTAAACCTCCAGGCGGCGTTTGTATCTGACAGCAGTGCAGGCACCTACCTGCAGGAATTGCACGCCGCAGGGAGCACTAAGCCGTGGCGCTTCCGCGTGGTGACCGATGCGGCCAACGAGCGTGTCACAATCAGTTGGCCGGACCTGTCCGCGTTGCCGCCGGGGCTTACCGCCGTGTTGGAGGACCTGGCGACAGGCCAGCGCTGCTTCATGCGGACCACGAATTCGTACAGCTACAACAGCGGGCCGGCCGGCGGTGCCCGGGAGTTCAGCATCACCGTCAAGCCGCGAGGCGCGGCCAGCACCGTGGTGACGGGTGCCAGCGTATCGCAGACGGCGGCGGGTTACGCAATCACCTACACGCTGAGCAGCTCTGCAGTGGTGGATGTTGAGATCCGTAACATTTCCGGTATCCTGGTCAAGAAGCTGGCCAGCGGCACTGCCAGCGAGGCGGGGACCAATTCCGTGCTGTGGGATGGACGCAGTGAGGCGGGCACGAGGGTGCCGAACGGCCGCTATCTGTGCACCATCACGGCGCGTTCGCCAGAAACCGGACAGTCCAGTAATATCGTGCGCACCTTCGAGGTCGCGCGGTGACGGGATTTGTGCTTTGCGGCAAAAACTGAGACGTAAGGTATATGTTAGCAAGGGGGCAGAGGCCTGATGATTTTGATTAGACGGCACAAGTGGACAAGCTACATTAGCGCCATGTTGGTACTCGCATTTGTAGTTACTCTCTCCCCACTTTCTGTTTGGGCTGCCGACATGGGGCAAGCGCCTGCCAAGGTATTGTTATTTCCGGTAAAAGACAATACCGGTAGTGACATACAAGGGCTAAGCGACGCTGCCAGCAGCATACTGCAACTAGCGATAGACAGCAGTGCGACCTTTGACTGCACGGATTTCGATTCCACCTCCGCAATCGTACGACGGGCACTGGGCGAGGGGCGTATCCTGCCGGCGGAGATAGCGAATGCCGCATCTGAGGCGACACAAGCCATCAAGGTCGGCTATGCCCTCGGGATGAACAAGGTGGTGCTGGCCCAGATCGTCTCACTGCGCGTATCGAATAACCCGCGCCAGGTGCAGGTGGTGTTGGCCGGCAGCATGTACGATGTGGCGGCCAACTACGACGAACAGGCCGATGAGCCGGTGGCATCGCCTGAAGCTGAGCGCTCGTTCAGCGTGGTGGGGGTCAGCACTGCGCGGGCTGATTATCGAGGCTCTGACCGCTTGTTGGTGCGGGAAGCATTGCGCGATGCAGCGGGCCAGGCAAGCCAGGTGCTTGAGGGCAAGACCTTGGCGCAGGTGCAGGCCGAGCGCGCCCAGCCCAAAAAGAAGAAGAGCGGCTGGCGCGGCCTGGGGTACTTGCTGGGCCTTGGCGTTCTGGTGGCATTGGTGGCCAGTAGCGGTGGCGGAGGCGGAGGGCCCTCACCTGCAGCAGCGCCGCCGATCCCCGACAGGGTGGAGATAGAGCCGAATGCCATCAGGCTGTTCTGGACGCCTCCAAGCGGGACAACGCTGACACTGTTGCGCTACCAGATTGAGCGCTCGATAAACGGGCTGCCGTGGGAACGCATTGATGGCGGACTGGCTGATGCCGGCCGCACCTCGTGGCCCGATTTCGACGTCAGTGCCGGCAACACGTATCAATACCGCATCCGCGCGGTGTATACGAACATGGCCTACAGCGAGTGGAAGCTGTTTACAGCGGTGCTGTTTAATCCAATATAGCCGGATAGACGCAAGGCGTCGTCTGATGTGCTGTGCTGAACAGGCCCTGCTTGGGGCCTGTTCAGCTTTAGGGAGGAATGGCAGTAATCGGCAGGGAACCAACTTCGAGGAAAACAGTCAAAAATCAGGACAAACGTCGCAGATGATCAAACTACCATCTCCCACCAAGTGCATACGAGCAGCCGTCATGCTGTGCTGCCTTCTATGGATAGGCGGTACGACGGCGACGTGGAGCCAAGCGGGTGGGCGCTTTGGACGGTGGCGGGTGGATGTCACGGTGACACCGAAGCGGCTGTATGCGGATGGGAAGAGATCGGCAACCATCAGGATCGAGCTGCGCGACCCCCAAGGGGCACATGCTCCGGATGGGACGGTGGTAGTGTTCAGTACCAACGTCGGGGGATTGAGTTTGGGGGAGGTTGACAAGCGTCCGTCGTTGAGTGCCGAGACCCGGGGGGGCTTTGCTACCGTATTTATCAGCAGCGAGGAGCCGGGCACGGCAAGGGTGCGGGTGCAAGCCGCGGACAGCTTCAACTTCGCGTACGTGGAATTTGTGCCCGAGGGCGAGCCGCTGGGCACCACGACGCGCGTCATTGAAATACGCGGGGGGTGGGTCGGGTACAGCCTGGACCTGGACACCATCGAGGCGCGCGATTGTGCTACAGCCCGGTACGAGCGGCTTACCGATGAGGCAGAGGGCATCCTGCAGGTCAACATCGGCACCATGGTGCTGAAGGCTGCTCTCACAGCGGCGTTCGAGCGCGGTGACAAGCGGCTTGAAGGGGCCGATGCCTACTGGGATATTCAAAGCAACCAGGCCGCTATGCGCCGGATCACCGACGAGGGTGTACAGGTGCTGTATTTCGACACGCTGGGCCTTAAACCACGGCCGGAGAGCTGGCAGTTACCCGACGACGCTTTCCGGCTTGACAAGCGGGCCACCGAGAGCTGGCTGGTGTGCAAGAGCGCCCTGATATTTATCGGTGAGAAGATCGTCTTGCGGCACGCGGCGCTGTACGTGCAGGGCCAGAAGGTGTTCACTTTACCCCCTTACTGGATTATTGCGCTGCCCGGCTACTCGGGGTCCAGCAATACCCAGACCCTGGGGCTGACTTCTTCCGGCGGGCTGGGTGTGGATTTTCCGTGGTACTATCGGGTGACCAATTCAGCGACCGGCGCCATCAAGATTCAGCGAGGGGTTACAGCAGGCTCCATCATCGCGCGGGACGGGTGGAGCCTGGCAGTTGAAGAAGAATACCGCAAGGGTGACATCCAAAGCCGGATTACGGTTTCAGGCTTGCCACACGATGACTGGGGCATACAGATAGAGGATCAACGCACCTTGTGGGGGAGCGCATTGAGCAATCTCAGCATTGCGTGGCCGGATCACCGCAGCCTGTTTGTTGACGCGAACCTGTTTGATAACTGGGCAAACGGCTGGCTGAGCGTGCGCGGATATTACAACGCGGCCGAGGGTGTTGACGCTTCCTATGGGGCGGCCGCGCAGTGGCTCAGCAATCCGCACCCCTTGCTGAGGCGGCGTGCCGCTACGTACCGGCTGGGCACCTCGATAGCCCTGCGGGGCGGGCCGGGTTACAATGGTACTGTGCTCGAAAACCAGCTTTACGGTGCCCTGGACCTGCGGCCGTGGCAGCTTGGGTCGAAGACCACCCTGCGGCCCTCATTGACCAATCTGTATACCTGGGATACCGACGGGTTCAGGGCAAACAACATCTCGGGCAGGCTGTGGCTGAAGCACAACTTCAGCGATAGCATGTGGGGCAACCTCAGCTATAATGCTGAGTACACCTCCGGAGATGCTTTTTACACCGGTTGGCGCCAGGTATTGGGGCTGGATGTGCAAGCCCAACACGGCGGCAAGTGGGATGCGTACCTCAACAGCAGCTATGATCTGACCGAGAAGAACACCTCGGCGTACCTTTACAGCAACTACTACCTCAACCGATTGTGGCGCATCGGCCTGCTAGGCACTTACTATGATTTCTCGAACACCTCGTATAATGATATCGAACTGGAACTGGGGAGAAGTATCTTCAACCGCGAGATTGCGCTGCGCTATTCGTTTGAGACTGGGCGCCTGACGTTGGAATTAGCGGGCCTGGTCGGGACGAGATACTGAAGGATGTAGTTGACCACGCAGCCTTACGGATGTTGAACGATATCGCCGGTGCGTTGCCAATCGCTGGTTCCATCCGTGGCACACTTCCCATGACCATTGAGGAGAAGCTCAAGAACACGCCATCGTTGCCCGGGGCGTACCTGATAAAGGACGCCGAGGGCCGCATCATTTACGTGGGCAAGGCGCGCTCGCTACGTAAGCGCCTGCGCCAGCACTTCCGCAAAGCCGCTGAGCGGGGGCTGTGGGCCCAGGTGATGGTCCAGCACGCGGCGGATTTTGACTATATCGTCACCAATACCGAGTTGGAAGCATTAATCCTCGAGGCCACCCTCATCAAGGAGCATCGCCCGCGGTTCAACATCCGCATGGCCGACGACAAGAGTTACCCGTACCTTAAGCTTACCGAGGAGATGTATCCGCGCTTGATATTGCTGCGCGATCTGCCACGAGACGCCCGACCGGGAACGCTGGGCCGGCGGCGGGTCAAGCGCGGGCTACATGACCCCAAGAGGCACGAGGTGCACAAGCTCAAGGGCGAGGTATTCGGCCCGTATGCAGATGCCCGCTCGATGCGGCGCACGATGAGGCTCGTCAGCCAGCTTTTCGGCATCAGGTCCTGCCGCAAGGACCTCCGCGGCCAGCCGGTGGGCAAGCCCTGCCTCAACTATCACATCAAGCGGTGCGTGGGGCCCTGTACCGGGCAAGTAACAGAGCAAGAGTATGAGCGGATCGTCCGCCAGGTGGTAATGTTTCTGCGGGGAGACACGAAAAAGGTGGAACAAGAGCTTGAGGCCCAGATGCACGCCGCGGCCGAGGCGCTGAATTTCGAGCAGGCCGCGGTGCTGCGGGACAAGCTGAAGGCCCTGCGACGGGCTACGGCGCAGCAGGTTGTGGTGGCCCACGAGGCTGTTGACGAGGACATCATAGCCTGCAGCACTGATAACGGCCGAGGCGTGATTGTACTGCTGTCGGTGCGCGCCGGCCGCCTTGTACGCCAGGACCAGTTCGTGCTTGCCAACACCGCCGGTCATACTGAGGGCGAGATCATCGAGGGATTCCTCACCGAGCACTATGGTCGGGTTCAGCGCGTACCGAAGACGGTGCTGGTTTCGCACGAACTGGAAAATGCCGAGGAGTGGGAGACGATACTGGGGCAGATGCGTGGGGCCAAGGTGGAGTTGCGCCGACCGCAGCGGGGTGTCAAGCGGCGGCTAGTCGAGTTGGCACTGCGCAATGCACGGTTGGAACTGAGCCGCCTGACGGAAAGCAAAGACAAGCAGGCGGAAGCGGCGGCCGCCCTCAACG
>JALGVG010000165.1 GCA_029819875.1 Candidatus Zipacnadia bacterium
GTAAAATCGGCACCGTACATCTCGGTGTCGATGCAGATGGCGGCGAGGTTTTTGCCCTTCAGCGCTCGCGCGATGGCAACCAGGCGCTGGGTGATACACTTCTCCCAGAAAGCCTCGTCGCAGGGGCAGGGTGTGTTCGGATATTCCACCCCGCGCGGGCCGACGTACGGATGGTAGTCGGGGATCCAGTCATCTTCGGCACCGCCCCAGAAGTTTATCACCGGCATGAACGCGATGTTGTTCTGCCGGCAGGCCTCGGCCCAATTGAGCAGTCTTTGGCGCCTGGTGCCGCTGATGGTGTTCGCCAGGGTCCCGAACTTGACGATGGCGGCATTCATCCCCGCCGCCCGCATCTGCGGCAGCAGCCCGATATCGCTTACCGACATGTACCCGCCTCGCACCACCTGGGGCAGTTTCAAGGTGCCTGCAGCCGCCCCGATGCCGCAAGCAAGTAAGCACATGCTTAGACTGAAAACTGCGCTCAACTTCATCTGCTATCTCTCTCTTTTTTGCTGTATGACGGCTGTAGTCCGGAGCCGAATATCCGGCTCATGATAAACCCCAGCATCGCTCCCACTATCACGAACACCACCACATTTATGATAAAGACGCTGACGCAGTGCAGCCCCACGTAATCGTGGGCCGGGTCATAGCGTACCATCCAGCGATAAAAAATCCACATCAAGTACAGCAACGGTCCGAGGCCGGCAACCAGCAGCCCCTTCAGCAGCCCGCGGTATTGCCTGCGCATTGCCAGGCCCGCGACGATGCCGCCGCCGACGAGCATCACCGCGGCAATCTGCAGCCATCGCTCGAAGACCTGCAGGTTGATCAGTTCAGTCATCTTGTCCATTGCTTGACGGCGTTATTGTTGCGTCGGCTGCATGCCTCGCGGGACGACGACCTTGCCGGTGCGCACCATTTCCTTGATGCCGTACTCCTTCATCAGGCGCACGAATGCATCAATTTTCTCCTCGTCACCGGTAACCTCGAACGTAAGCGTGCCGTTGCCCACATCCACGCACTCCCCGCGGAAGATGTTGCATATCTGGATTACCTCGGCACGCTGCTGGGGGCTTGCCGCCACCTTGCAAAGGCACAGTTCCCGCTCAACCACCAAGTCATTGGTATGGTCCAGCACGGCGATGACATCCACCAGTTTGTCCAACTGCTTGCAAATCTGGTCCAAGGTCAGCTCATCGCCGGCTACCGTCAGTGTGATCCGGGATACCGCCTTGTTTTCGGTGACGCTTACCGCCAGGCTGTCAATGTTGAAGCCGCGCCGGGCAAACAGTCCGGCACAACGGGCCAACACGCCGGGCTTGTTTTCCACTAAAACAGAAATCGTGTGTCGCATGCGATTGCCTCCCAGGCCGTTATGGTCGTGCAGTTATTATAATCCCCGGCGCCATGCCGAGACAAGGCCGCAAACGGCATCGCCGGCCGGCCGCCACCGCTTGCGTCTGTCAGCGAGCGGCCCAAAAGCTTGACGTAGCAGACCTGCTTGTTATAATCTCCCCTGCGATAATACAACGATGGTGCCCCCATGATAGCTGATATCATCGTCGGATATAACCACAGCCGCATGGCGCAGGTCGCCCTGGAGCAGGCTCTGGACATCGCCCAGCAGGCAGATGCCCGCATCCAATTGGTGAATGTCGCCGAGCAAGCCGAGCCCGACAGCGAAGCAAACCTGCTGCTGGAAAACGGCACCGACGTGTTGGCCTATGTTGATGCCCCCGGCGACGAGGAGCCGCAATCGGAGGTTATCGTCCCGCAGTTCCTGGAGGAAGCGCGGCTGCGCTGCCAGGATGCCCATGTTGCCTGCAGCCTGTTCCGCTTCCAGGGTGAAGCCTCCTACTGGCTGCGCCAGCGCGCACGACTCGCCCAGCTTGTAATCGTCGGGCGGCACAACACGCACGAAAACTCTCCCCGCCGGCTCGTTGGACGCACCGTCCAGCGCCTGCTCGTTAATCCCCCCGTCCCGGTGATGGTTACTGGCAACCAATACCGGGAGTTGGCCGGCGGGCTGTTGCTGTACTCGCCGACGCTGGTCGGTGGCCGTGCCCTTAATCTGGGAGCCACCTTGGCCGGGCTTCTCAATGCCTCCCTGGACGTGGTCGTGGCGGCCCGCGACCGGCACAGCGGTCAAAAGATGGTGGCCGAGGCGCGCTTCGCTGCGCGCCCGTATCACCTGGACGGCAGCTACACCTACATGCCCGGCAGCGCCGCCGAAGTGGTGTTGAAAGCGGGAATGGCCCGCCACTACGACTTCGTGGTAGTCCCCAGCCCTCCCAGCCCGTGGTGGGCACCGGGCATCTGTGCACAAGTGAAAACCGCCCTTGGGATCCCCGACACCGTGTTACTGGCCGTGCCCTGATCCAGCCTGCAAGTTGATCGCTGGCCGGCTGCTGGACCGTCCCCGTTCCCCATCCTGGTGCATTTGCCTTCTCCGCTTGGGGGTCGTTGTCGGCTTCGATGTTGCCGAAAAAATAAACCTCTTCGGGATGACGGTCCCCAAGAGGTTTTCTTGCCGGTACAATTTGATTGGTGGAGGCGGTGGGAATCGAACCCACGTCCGAAAAGGGGCTTTCCAGGACCACTACGAGCGTAGTACGCCTTTGTCTATCGCCGCTTGGCCGCCGGCGCACGGGCTGCCAAGCGACTAGCTCGTGCTTGATTCCCGGCGGCGGTGCCCGAGCCAGGCCGCCGCGGTAGCTAATCTAGATGACGCTGCGTGTGTCCCGGATTAGCACAGGACACCCAGCGTGGCTGTCTTATGCAGCCAGTGCCATTGTTGGTGTGGCACTTATTGGGTTCCCGCGTTTTACCAGATTGCGGGGATCTGGGCTCGCGTCCCTGGATCGCCATCCTCCCCGTCGAAACCAGTCGCCCCCACCTCCATTGTCTATTATACCCTATTCTGGCCGTGGCAACAATGAGGTTATCATTCATCCACCACGTCGCCGACCATTATGCCAGCATTCGCTCCGTCACCGTGGCGCGTTCCAGGTCCGGCACGGTGCGTATGTCCAGGCCTGCCGACATCTCGACGTTGTTTTCCGCCATCAGCTTGCGCACCCGCGCCGGTATCTCCTGTTCGGCAAGCCATTCCTGGGTGGGAAATATCGTGAACGGGAAGCGCACCAGGTAAACGCCGTGCGTGCTGGGCATCACCCGGATCTCCTCGACCCCGGTAAGGTGGTCTGGGTACTGTCCGAGTAGTTCCTCTCCCAGCGGCTCCAGCAATTCCTTTAGACGGTTCGCATCAGCTTCATTGTTCACCGGCACCTGGATGAAGTAGTTGACGAACGGCTCTTCGTACACCGTCACTGCCGCTATGGAGCCGTTGGGAATGTAATGAAGCTGGTTATCAATGTCCTTGAGCACGGTCACTCGCAAGCCCTGGGATTCGACCATCCCGAAATTGGCCCCTATCTGCACGTAGTCGCCCACCGCGTATTGTCCCTCCAGGAGCAGGAAGAAGCCGCTCACCAGGTCCGCGACCAGCTTTTGCGAGCCGAAGGCCACCGCCGCGCCCAGGAACCCGACCCCCGTCAGCACCGGGATCAGGTTATAGCCGATGGCACCCAGTGCCCACAAGCCGGCGGTGACGATGATTACCCAGCGCACGATGCTGCGGATCAGCGAGATGACGGTGGCGGCCCGCTGTTGCCTCAGTTTCCGCAGCCCCTCCGCCTGCTCGGCCCGTTCCTCGAACGTCCGGCGGACGCGGTACAGCGCTGCCATCACCAATGCGTACACGATGGTGCTGACTAGCAGCACCAGCGCCAGGGCGGCCAACCTCTCGTACAAGGTCTCGCCCTGCATCAATGCCTGCCAGGTGGCGACCAGCTCGTTGGGAGGGGGCTTGGCGGCCTGCTTGCTCTCTGCCGCCGCCTTCGCCTGCTGTTGTTGCGCCCCGGCTATTCCGCACAGCAGCATTATCACTGCGAAGGCCAACATCAGCACCGGCACCATGCGGCTGGCTGCCAGCCCCCTGCTAGCTATGGTTGTTCGTCTATGCACCATCTGCGCTACCTCCGTGTCTTCTCTAATGGTCATAGACCAACCCGGCCATGCTCGTCTGACCACATCTTGCTTCGGACGACGTGTGCCTGCCGGCACAGTTGCAGTCGCCCTCGCGCCGAACCCAACCCGGCAATTGCTTGCACCTGGTTACCTGTCCCACTTCAACCGCCACAGCAACAGCGACTGCGGGCCTCGTTCGGACCAGTTGCTGCCCGGGTTCATGGCGTCCGACACCAGGTAGATTTCGCGTGGCGAAGTAACCGAACCGGTCAGCGGGTTGGGAATGAGCGCACACCCCGTGTTTATGTAGCCTAGCTCCAGCGGGTTGGTGCGCGCCAACGGTTCGTGCGTGGCGTCCCCTCCACCGAGAATGTCTCCCATCCACGCCCAATACTGGCCCTGCATCGGGTTGTTTATGAAAACCGACTTGGCAGGTGAGACATGCAGCCATTTGCCCATGTTGCTGTAGCCGATCTCCACGGGGATCTTGTTCACTACTTGCAGTTTCCTGCTCTTGACGTCATAAGTTAAGAAGTAATGATAGTTGGTACCGTTGCGCGGAGTGTACCGCTCGTAAATACGCAGGCGGTTCCACACCCCGGGCCTTTCCGGGCGCATGTCGTAGCTGACGTAAGTGCCGTTGCTGTGCGAGGAGGGCAAGGCCTCCTCGTGCAGGATGTTCCCTTGCCAGTCCAAGTGTATCAAGCGGGCAGTGACGTGGTCAGTGTTCTCCCACACCTCCCCTACCAGCACTATGCCTGCCGGCAGTGCGGCGACCTGCGGATAAAAGAACGGCAGAGGATCGTGGTACTTTACTGGCTCCGAGAACCGAAAATCGGGCCCCTCGCGTTGGCCGTAGAAAATCACGGGCGTGTTCCACGGCACCGGCACGCCGCCTCGGGAAATGCACAGCACGGCGATGACTGCCCGTTTCCCATCGAGCGTCACGCCCACGTTCATCCGTAGGTGAAAGGCATTGTAAAGCTTGCTGGTCGGCAGCAGTTCCGTGCGATCCACCCACTCGCTTACGTCCTCGGGCCGCGCGCTGCGGTAGTATTTCAGCCTGCCGGGTGTGTACAAGGGGTCGTCGGTAGCGTGGTAGGTGCCGACTATCATGTGCAGGTAGCCGTCCGGTGTCCGAAACAGAAGCGGCTCAATGGCATAAAACAGGTCTGCGGCATCCTCGTCGAACGTGTAAATGGCAGGTGCCGCGCCTGTCCCGGCCCGTGGGTACTGGCCCACTACTTGAACGGGAAACTTCTTCTTGCCGTCCTGGCGCTTTTCCCACTTGTACAACGTGCCTGTCCAGAAGATATAGCGCTTGCCCTCCACCACGTAAGAGAAGGTGTGTCCTCCCCAGTGTCCGCACAAGTTGGAGTGCAGTACAACTGGCCCGTCTACGACCTTTAAGCTGCATGCAGGGCTGGCGAGCAGCACTGTCATTGCTGTGGCAACCAGGCCCAATCCGGAAAGCCTTGTCGTGTGCTTGGACACTTTGCTATTACCTCCTCGAAGTTGCCGCGCCGAGCTTGTGCAGTGGTTGTTATTCGCCGGTGGATAATCGCCACAGCAGCAGGGAACAAGGGCCTCGGTCTTGCTGCAACT
>JALGVG010000166.1 GCA_029819875.1 Candidatus Zipacnadia bacterium
GCCCTCCTCGTTGCCTGGGCCGCGTGGCCTCGGCTGGTCCGCTTGCTTGCACCGCAGGCAACTGCAACCACGCTCCCTTCGACGAACATCCCGGCCTCACCCTGACACGGAGCAGGAAGCGGCCCTGCCGGTGGCTAACTATACCAGGATAGAACCCTATCCCAACCGCGGGGATACCATGCAGGCGGCCTTACAGCAGCGCAAGCTGATGCAAATCGCCCTCACTTGGGCCGGCAAGGTGGGGCCTGTTACCTTCCACCGCTTAGTGGCGCAGTTTGGCGACGTGGAAAATGTATTGTCCGCCTCCGTACAGCAGCTATCGGCTCCCGGCCTGCGCCTTGCGCCTGAACAAGTGGAGGCCATAGTGCGCCTGCCGGCCTTGCTTGAGCAGGTGAAGGCTCAGTGGCAGGCGCTCGTTGACGACCATATCGCCGTCATCTGTGACTTCGAACCCGAGTACCCGACCGTATTGCGCGACTTGCGCAGTGCTCCGCCTGTCATCTGCATGGTAGGCAACATCATTCCGCCCGATGACCCGGCGGTGGCGATCGTGGGGACGCGCTCGCCGACGCCGGAGGGGGCCGCCATGGCCCGCAATCTGGCGCAAGCCTTCGCCGAGAACAACTGCACCGTGGTAAGCGGCCTTGCCCTCGGATGCGACACCGCCGCCCACGAAGGGGCGTTGCTCGGTGGCGGCCGTACCATCGCCGTGCTGGGCTGTGGGATCCGTGTCATCCATCCGCGCGAGAACCTGGAACTGGCCAGGCGGATTGCCGAGTGCGGCTGTATCATCTCCGAGCAGCCGCCCGACGCCCGGCCCTCGGTCGCCCGGCTGATGGCGCGCAATCGCCTGCAGGCCGTATTGGCACGAGGGGTCATTGTGGTACAATCCGGGCTGGAGGGCGGGGCGATGAGCACTGCGGCGATCGCCGTCAAGCACCGGCGCCTGCTCTATGCCGTCAAGTGGCAACTTCTTGCCGACAAGATGCTGGGCAACGAAAAGTTATTCGAGGAGGGGGCCCGACCGGTCCGCGGGGTAGGGGATGTGCCGGCCGTCTGCCAGGCGTTGGCAGCCCGCAAGCAATTGCTTCTCACCCGCAAAGGCATGGTTAACGACCAGATGAAGCTGTTCAACTAAGTATTGTCGCCTGCCTTATCTCACTGAAACCGCGTGCAACGGACTATGACCTGCTTTTATCGGTGCTCCTTTTTGCTGACGGTCTTGTGGCTTTCCGCCGCAAGCCTTGGGCTTGCTGCAGACCAACTGGTAAGCATTACTGCGGACCACGAGCCTGTCGCCTCTGTCTGTGCCAGGCTGTCCCGTCAAGTAGGCCAGCCCATAGCCGTTCCCGGCACCGAGGCCCGCATTACCCTCAATCTTACCAATGTCCCGTTCGCACAGGCCATTCGTGCCGTCGCCGGCGCAGCCGACTTGGCCTGCATCCGTACCGAACAGGGCTGGGTGCTCAAGCCGCCGCCGGAGGTCCTCAACGCCATCGACCGGGCCCTGCAATTGGACAAACTGCCGGTTGCCTGGCAACTATGGCTCAGCCTGCCCCACAGCGGAATTCAGCGGCTCCTGGCCACTGCCCCACACGCACAAACGATGCTGGAACTGGCCTGCCGCCTGGCGGATGCCGATCGTCTTGACGATGCCCGCCGCGTCTGGCAACAGGCCCTCCCCCTCACCGAGCGCCTCGACGCCCTTGCTGCCGCCGACGACATGCCCGAGAAGCTGCACCTGCTGCGCCGTGCCCGACGGCTCAGCCGGCAATTAGGCAACGAGGCTGAGGCCGACGCCACGGCTACCTTCATCCGCTCCCTGCTAGGCTCCACCCGCATCCTCAAGCTCGTGGCCGCGGTGGACGCCCGGGCCACCTATGACCCCCTGTGGCGCCGGAAAATCCGCAACCGTATCCGCTTTTGTTCCGGCCTGTTGGAAAAGCAATTTGGCATTCGGCTGCAGATTGTCGCTACCGTGGTGTGGGAGGCGCCTGACGTCGACCCCGGCGCCGGCCCGGCCGACTTCCTCAAGCTGCTGGCCGACCTGGCAGACGCCTGTCCCTTGGGTTATAAGGGCGCCGAGCTCATCTTGGGCTTCCTGTGCGTGCCGCTGTCCGCTGATGCAGACCACTTCCCCGAGTCCATGGTCTTCGGCATGGCGCCGCCTCGGTATCGCGGCTATGTCGTGGTATGCGATGTCTCAATCCAGGGAACCGAGTACTACCAGGTGCAAGGGCAAGTCCACCAAGCACCCACCCAATTGGTGCTCTCCCCTGCCGCGGTGCGCCAGACTTTGCTACACGAACTGGGCCATGCCTTCGGCTGCCTGCATACCGATGACAAGAATTCCGTCATGCGTCCCGGGGTCAACACATGCCTGGAATTCGATGCCAAGAACGCCGCCGTGATGCGCGCCGCCAAGTGGATGAATATCGCCAAGGGGCCGTCTTCGCTGGACGAGCCGGAACTTCTCGATCTGCTTGACGCCTACCAGGGGTTGGAAGGGGCGTGCGCCCAGGGGAACGGGGCTGAGCTGTACGAGGCGGAATGCTACCTGGCGCTGGGAGACCTGTACGTTGAACGCCGGCAACTGCAGAAGGCTGCCTCTGCCTACCAAGCGGTCATTGACTTGCACGAGCGAGTAGCACCACACCTTAAGATCATCGATGCCGGCGGAACCGACATGCTTGCCCGCGCTGCCCGGCAAGCGCAGCAAGCCCTGGAGACTCTATCCGGCCCCGACAGTGCAGGCAACTAATGGAACCCGGCACCCAACTGTGCGTGCAAGTCCTTCATCGTATGAATGCCTCTACCCGTCCATCCTCCAACCCCACTACCAGCCACCCTGCCAGGTAGACTAGGTCAGCAGTGACAGTGGCAGGCGCCTTGCAGCTAAAGTTTCCCCGCAGCTTGCCGTCGGACTTGGCAAGTTCCACCACCCGCCCCTCGCTGGTACCTACGAACAGTGCGTCTTCGCCGGCCGCAAGTCCCCCGCTGATGTCACAGTCGAGGTGCGCTATCCACGCCAACGCCCATCTGTCCTTCTTGAAAGCATATACCTCCCCGCCGGTGGTGCAAATGTACACCGTGCCGTCGTCCACCGCCGGCTTGTGCCGTACAATCCCCTCCGTGGGAATCTTGTGCAGCAATTTCCCGCTACTGGCTTTAACGACGTACACATTCCTGTCGTCACAACCCAGCACGGCGACCTGGCCCACGGCCAGTGCCGGCCCCAACGCCGCGCCGGCGGTCTGCACTTCCCATACCACCCGCTCCTGCTTGTCGCTAATCCCGTAGATCCTGGCTCCCACGGTGCCGCACACCACCACCTCGTCAATCACCGCTACTTCCGCCCCAATCGCACTGCCCAACAGCAGCTTCCATCGCAATGCACCACTGTAAGCATCAAAGGAATACAGGTACCCGTTGTCAGATCCCACGAACAACCGCCCCTCGCTCAAGTGCGGGCGTGCACGGATAACGCCCCCTGTTTCCTGCTCCCATATCTGCCCCCCGGTACGCCGGCTGAATGCTCTCACATGCCCATCATCGCCACCTACGTACACCCGGTATGCATCCATGGTCACAGGCCCCAATGCCTGGGCATTGACCCAGGGCAGCGGCCATAGCTGGCGGCCGTCGCGCAGGCCAAGCAGGCGCAGTGACCCGTCGTCCGAGCTGACCGCCACGGCCTCTCCTTGCGCAGCCAGATGAGGCCTTTTGCCCATGAAGGGTGCGTATGTCCACTGCGTGCACGAGCCTTGCACCACCCTCTGGGTAGCCAACCATATCCCAACGGTAGTCAGCGACACCAGCACTATGACGGCGGCACGTAGTTGGCTGCGCCTGCGGCGCTTTGCCTGCCACCTGCTGCGATAATCAACCATGACGAATCACAATCACGCACAAGGAAGCGATCAGAATATCCCCCAAGCGCCGGCAAGATGCCAACAGGCAAGAAAAAACAGCCCCGCTTCGCCCTCCACCGTTCGCATTGCAGGGCTTATTGCTGCGTTACAACCAGCCCTTCGAAATCAAACTTCAAGTCCAGCAATGTCAGGCGCCTGCGGGACAACTCGCTGACCAAGGCCTCGCGATCCCGGGCCGACTTGGCCATGAACAGCAAGCAGCCGCCGCCCCCCGCCCCGCAGGGCTTGCCCCCCAGTATGTAAGGCGCGGCGGCCTCGACCAGCTCCTCGATCATCTCGTTGGTCGTGGAATGATGCAGTGCCTTCATGCACTCCCGCTGCGTGCTCAAGATCGGCCCCAGCGCTTCGATATCGCCGCTCTCGAGCACCTCCTTGGCCTGGTAGGCACTGTCGCGCAGCGTGAACAGCGCGTCAACCGTCTCCCGCCGGCCGGCCCGGAAGTTCCCCCACACGTGCTCGTGGATGTTCGATGACAACCGCGACCTGCCCGTGTAACATAAGACCAGGCTCTCCTCCAGCGCCCGAACACTCTCCGGAGGGAGACTGAGGCGATGGCAACGCACCTGGTCGCCGTTGAACTCGAACAGGTTGATGCCGCCCATCGCCGAGGCATACTGGTCCTGCTTGCCGCCGATGATGCCCAGCACCTTCTCGATATCGTAGGCAAGCGCCGCAATCTGCATGCGGTCCTCGTCGCACGTCACCGGGCTGCGCCGCACCAGCGACAGCCACACCACGTTCAGGGTCGCCGAGGTCCCCAGTCCGCTCCCTGCGGGAATGGTCGATTCGTACTGCACGCGCATCCCTACGTCCGATATCGCCTTGTATTTGCCGCTGGGCCCTGACACCAGCTTGCCGGCGACGCCTTGTTCGTCCTCGTGTGCATCCAGGCTGCCACGGACGTGAAATTGAATGGCGGCATTCAGCGTCGCTCCCCCGAAGGCATCGGCAAAATACGAAACATCCGTCCACGCTCCGGCAAAATCCACCCGAACCGGCGCTCGACTCTTGATAAGCATCGAAATTCTCCCTCCAGCACTGTCCGGTAAGTTCATGCGCCCGTGTGCACAAACAGCAGGTAATTATTCGTGAGAGGTTGGCTTTTTCCTTGCTGGTGGCAGGCGACATGGGCATCCATCGGCCGCCGGCCGGCTGCCGCTTCCCAGCCTCGCCTTGGACCTGCTTTCCCCTGCTTGCAACGTTCCCCTTGCGATGATGTAACCAGGCCGCCAACTCCCCTCAGTCCTCCTCTCCCCCGGCCGAGACAGCCCCTGAACGCGGCCGAGACCGGCCGCCATTTCAGCCAATCGGGAGTGAGCGGCATGTTCAGGAACACTGCAACGGCCGGGGGGAGGCTACATTTGTGGTTCACCGCCGCGGCCATGTTCATCGCTGTCGGGGCAGCCGGCTGTGGTGCTGCCTGGAACCTCAGCCAAAGTTCTGGAGAGGTCACAAACGTCGCCTCCGCCGGGCACGTGGACCCGCGCATTGACGGCCTCATTGACACCATCGCCGAGGTCGGCATGACCGACTGGGCCGATTACGGCCGCGATTTGCAAAGACGCGGCCGGATTCGCGTCGTCACCACCGATGAACTTGACCCCAAGTTCAACGCCTTCGCCTTCATTGACAAGGAGTGCATCTGGTACAGTGAGATCGCCTTCGAGCGCTACGATCACGTGGACCAGGCCGAAATCCTGTT
>JALGVG010000167.1 GCA_029819875.1 Candidatus Zipacnadia bacterium
TCGTGTCGCCAATGCGGCCGCGCAACGGCGCAGCAGCAGCGGATCCGCCAGCGCCCCCCGACCGATCATTACCCCGGCACAGCCGGTCTGCTCCACCATCCGCAGGGCATCGGCAGGTGTGCGGATATCGCCATTGCCCAGAACCGGGATCGGCAATGCCTCGACCAGCCGCCTGATGGCGTGCAGGTCCACCACTCCATCGAAGCCTTGGCTCACCGTACGGCCGTGTACAGCAACAGCCGCTACTCCCAGCTCAGCAAAGCGGCACGCCAGTGCAATATAGCTGTCATCGCCCGGCTTGTACCCTGTGCGCAACTTCACCGTCACCGGAACCGGGCTCGCCTCCACCACAGCGGCTACTACCTCGCAGGCACGCACATGGTCCCTCAGCAACGCCGCGCCACTGCCCGAGCGCACCACCTTCGGCACCGTGCAGCCCATGTTGATGTCAATGAACGTAGCACCCGCCCGTGCGGCCACCTGGGCCGCGTGCGCCATGATGTGAGGATCATCCCCGAACAGTTGGATGCTGACAGGCCGCTCGGCCGGGCAGGTCGTGAGCATGGCCAGCGTCCTAGCATTATTATAATAGATGGCGCGGGCCGAGACCATCTCGCTGTACACCAGGCCGGCGCCTGCCCGCCTGCACAATAACCGGAACGGCATTGTCGTAAACCCTGCCAACGGCGCCAGCGCCACCGGCGGGTCGATGACGACGTCGCCTATTGCCAGGCTACGCGAGGGCTGCGCGCTGTTCAATGATACGCAGTCCCTCCAATGACAGCATCGGGGCAAGTTCGAATTGATTGCGACACAGCGGGACGATGAGCGGCGCGTCGCCACCGGTGGCCACGGTATGGGCGTCGGAAGCCGTCCAGCGCCGCGCCGTTTCCACAAGCCAGTCGGCTGTCGCGGCCATGCCCCTGATGCATCCTATGTAAAGGTTCTCCTCCGTGCTGCGGCCTGGGCCGTCAACAGTTTGCATCTGGGTGGCCTTCTCAAAGGGCCGCCGCAGCCAAGAGACCTGGGCGGTCAGGCCGCTGAGTATCACCGGCAATCCTGCGGCGATTGCCCCTCCCATCAAGTGGCCGTCGGAAGAGACGATCTCGCACGTCAGGCAGGTACCGAAATCCAGCACGATGCACGGAGTGCCGTAAAGTTCGCGGGCGGCCAGTGCATTTACGACCCTGTCGCTACCGATGCGCGTGGGCTCATAATAATCTATTTGCATGGCAGGCTGCAAATCGCGGCCCACCAGGAGCAAGTCACGGCCGAAGGTGTCACGTATGCTCGCCTCCAGAGCGAGAACGTTTTGCTGGCTGCTGGCGACGGCGACAACGGCCGCAAGTTCCGCCGGCGACAACTGCGCTGCCTGCAGCGCCTCGCTTAGATGCGTGCCCAGAGTCTCCACGTTGAGAAGAGCGGTGGGCAGCCGTCCTTCCGCCTGCCACTTGTCATCGGCATATGCGCCCCAATGCAAGGTCGTGTTGCCTAGGTCGAGATACAGCTCCCAGTTCATACCAGGTCCACCACCGTTACTTGAAAGTCATAGGGGCGGCTGTCAACAGCAACGCTCACCAGCGCCGCCTGCCTGGCGTAGGCGGGAGTGTAGACTATCAAGGTGTCATTCCCCACCCGTTCAGTACTAAGCTGCGGCGGATGGTCGTGGCCGGCCAGAATAAGGTCTATCTCGGGCCGCTGCAAGGCGAGTTGACGGTTGTTTTCGCCGCCGAGATGAGTGAGCGCCACCAGCAGGTCCACTCGGCCGGTGAGTCGACTAACCGCCTCATCAGCGGCCACGCGCCAATCGCGGAAGCGGGCACTTACCGTTTTCTCCCACCATGCCCCGGGAGGGACCATCTGGCGGGCGAAACCGACGACGCCAACCCGGCAGTTACCTTTTTCAATAATTATCCAAGGCTTGATGCGGTCGTCGCTTTCAGCCAGCTCGATATTGGCAGCCAGCAACGGGAAGCGGGCCCGCAGTGTCTTGCCGATAAGTCCGCCCTTTCGGAAAAAGTACTCGCGGTTGCCGATAGTCATGGCATCGTAACCGGCTTGGTTCATCAGGTCAAGGACCGGCTCGCCGCCGGGCCGGATGAACACATTGCCCGCAGAGATGGCATCACCACCATCCAACAACAAGGCGTCGTGCCGGCGCTTGAGGCGCGCCAGATAGTCGGCCGCCTGAGGGGTAAGGCGGCTGTGCATGTCCGCAGTGAAGATGATGGTGACTGTGTCGGTGTCCATTGTCAGACCAGTCCGGCCTTGACCAGGTCCTGGATGTCCAACATGCCGACGGCGCGTCCCTGTTCGTCTATTACCGGCAGGTTATCGAACTGCTTTTGCTGGATGATGCGCGCGGCCTCGGCTGCCAGCATATCCGGGCGGCAGGTGGTGGGCTGGGTCGCCATCACCCGGCTGATAGGCTGGCTCATGAGCAGGTTGCGGTCGCTGTATTGCTGCATGAGTACGCGCAACATGCCGTCGGTGAATATGCCGCACAGCACGCCGCGATCGTCAACCACGCTGACCGCCCCGCGGATGGCGGCCTGTGTCATCACCAGCAATGCATCTTCGACCTTGGCGTCCGTGGTTACGACGGGGTTTTCATCACCCTTGTGCATCAAGTCCTTGACACGCAGCAGTACCCTGCGTCCCAGTACGCCGGCCGGATGCGAGGCGGCGAAATCCTCGGCAGTAAAGCCGCGCGCCTGCATGGCGGCAGCCGCCAGGGCATCGCCCAGGGCCATCTGGACTATGCAACTGGCCGTGGGGGCAAGACCGAGGGGACAGGCTTCGCTTTCGACGTGCGCGTCGAGGACGACATCGGCTTCCTTGGCAAGAGTGGCGTGCGGCTTGCCGCAAATGGCAATGATGGGGACGCCGCGCCGCTTTATTTCGGGCAGCACGGCCAGCACTTCCTCGCTCTCGCCACTATTGGACAATATGATGGCCACGGCCCCCTCGGTGACCATCCCCAGGTCGCCGTGCAATGCCTCCACCGGGTGCATGAAGAAGGCCGGCGTGCCGGTGCTGGCCAAGGTGCTGGCCAACTTGCGGGCTACAGCGCCGGACTTGCCGATACCACAGACTACAGCGTGCCCGGGCATCTGCAAGAGAATTTCAACCGCCCGGGTGAAGGCATCGCCGAGCCGGTCCTTGGCCTGCGTGATGGCCTGGGCCTCGATTGTAAGTGTCGTGACGGCCTGGTGGAGAATCTTATCCTTGTCCATCGTCAACCAGATGCACCTTCACCGGGGTCTGATGCTGTATGCTTTGGGTGACATAACACTGGTCGGCAACCCGCAAGATAGCGGCTCGGTACTTTTCGGGTACCGGCTGGGGCAGGTTGATAGTGACATTCACAAAGGCTACGCGCGAAGGCGATTCAGCGCTTTCGTAGTCCAACTGTATGGTCATTCCCTCGTGGGGAATATCGTGGCGTTCACAAAACCCCACCACGTATGATCCGACACAAGCTCCCAAGGCAGCCACGAAGAGCTGGCCGGCTGACATGCTGTTCTTTTCGGGGGGATCATCCTTGGCGTAGCCGATAACTACACGGTGGCCATCGGCTTGCGCAATAAAGCGTCGCCCCTTGTCATGCTTAAGAACTATCTCCATAGATCAGTCCTCCTTTTTGCTCCAGACAACTTGGAAAATATCCAGTGCGCATTGCAACAGCGCCGGCAGGTCCTTCAACGGTAACATGTTGGGTCCGTCACAGGGAGCAGAGTCGGGCATCGGATGCACTTCGAGGAACAGCGCGTCCACCCCGGCAGCGACCGCGGCCCTCACCAACGGAGCGACGAACTGCCGCTGGCCGCCGGAGGCACCGCCGATACCGCCGGGAAGCTGGACGCTGTGCGTGCCGTCAAACACGACGGGGTATCCGAGGCCCCGCATTATCGGCAGACTGCGCATGTCCACCACCAGGTTATTGTATCCAAAGGTCGTGCCGCGCTCGGTGACCATTACCTGGCGATTGCCCGTAGACAGCACTTTCTCGATGCAATAGCGCACGTCAGCAGGCGCCAGGAACTGCCCTTTCTTGATGTTGACGGGTTTTCCGGTGCTTCCGGCTGCCACTAGCAGGTCGGTCTGGCGTGAGAGGAAGGCCGGAATTTGCAGCACATCCAAGACCTCGGCGGCCGGGGCAACCTGGGCGACCTCGTGGACATCAGACAGCACAGGCAGGCCGGTATCGGCCTTGAGCTGGGCCAAGATATCCAGTCCCGCCTGCCAGCCGGGGCCGCGCGGCGAGCTTACGGAGGTGCGGTTGGCCTTGTCATAGGAGGACTTGAAGATATAAGGGATGCCCAGCCGCGCGGCTATGTCGGCCGTTTGCAGGGCTATGTCGCGGGTCGTGGCGAGGTCCTCGACCAGGCAGGGGCCGGCAATGAGGGCCAACTGCGGCCGCGGGCCGCCGATGACGACCCGGCCGCCGGCTATCTCAACACGTTGTACAGGCGGCAGGTTCATGCCCTCTCCCCTATCATGCGGCGAACATTCTCCAAGTCTTCCCTAGTATCCACGGCAACCGGCGAATAGTCAACCTCGACAACCCGGATGGGACAGCCGTTTTCCAGGGCGCGCAACTGCTCGAGGCCTTCGGTGACCTCCAGGGCGGAACGGGGCAGGCCGGCAAACCACAGCAGCGTCTGGCGCGTGTAGACATACAGGCCGATGTGCCTCAGCGGCCACAGGCCCGAGCGCGGGTGCTGCCTGGGCTTGTCCTGCGGCCATTGCGGTGCATCGTCCACACGGAAATACGGGATGGGAGCGCGCGAGAAATACAGTGCGTAGCCGTCCCGGCCCACTACTACTTTGACCACCGAGGGGTTCAGATGTTCCGCAAGGCTGCGAATGGGGGTGGCTATTGTGCCCATGCGGGGGGGCGATGGGTCCAGGAACGGGGCGACAGCCGCCTCAATGGCGGCAGGCTCTATCATCACCTCGTCACCCTGGATGTTGACTATCACGTCGGCCTCGATGCGGCGGGCCAACTCCGCTATGCGATCAGTGCCTGACTGATGGTCGGCGGAGGTCATCTCAACCCACCCACCGAAGGCGCGGACGGCATCGGCAATCCGCTCGTCATCGGTGGCTACCACCACGGCGTCGAGGATGCGGGCGCGCGCGGAGCGCTCGTAGACATGCTGGATCATCGGCTTGCCGGCAATGTCGGCGAGTGCCTTGCCAGGCAGGCGAACGGAGGCGTAACGACTGGGTATCATTCCCACAATACGCATAGCAACTCTCCATGTCGGGCGGACAGGGGCCGGCGCCCGGTGATAGATGGTGGCTCAATATTGTCAACGACTCAGCCGCGCCCGGCTGGATTACTGCCCCTTGCCGGAGCGCAGTTCGGCCAACTTGAGGTTGACAGCCGCCGCTGCCTTCTTGAGGCCTTCTTCAGGAGTGAGCCTGCCGATCCAGATGCGGTCATAGTAATCCTGGAGGATGTTCTCGATCTTGTCCCACTCGGGGATATTGGGCGGCTGTTGGGCATATTCAAGAGCGTCCACAAACACCTTGCGGTTATAGTTCACTTCCTGCTGCAGG
>JALGVG010000168.1 GCA_029819875.1 Candidatus Zipacnadia bacterium
ATAAACAGCTTACCACCAATAGGAAAAGTTGCCATGATCGGCCCGGTCTCACCAGGCACAGACAATCATGCGCTTACCCTGACGAAGGGATCAAGGCATATTCGCCTGGCGCTCGTGCTGGTACTGTGTGTGGTGATGGTGTGGTTATCGGGGTACTGGATTGACCAGGCGGAGATATACTCCATTGCGTGCTCGGTTAGTGGCGCGGTACCCACAATTCCCAGTCTTGCCGCCCTGTTGCTGCTGCTATGCTTGCGCCCGTTGTTTCGTCGCCTGCGGGGTGTGCGAGAGCTATCCACCGGCGAGATCGTGGTCGTGTACGTGTTCCTGACGCTGAGCACCATGATGTTCGGCATCGGCGGCATGCGCCACCTGATGGCAGCCATCAGCGAGCATCGGTACTTGTCCACGGCTGCCGAGCCGGTCGAGACACTGGCGCAGTTCATCCCCGCATGGTTAAGCCCCCAGAGCGCGACGGTTCATCGGTGGATGTGGGAGAGCTCGCCGTCAGGGGCGGTGCCGTGGCACGTGTGGTGGATCCCCATCGTGGCCTGGACCGGGTTTTTCTTGCTGTTGGGGGGCACGATACTGTGCCTGTTACTGCTGCTGGCCGAGAGATGGCTGGACCACGAGCGCCTGTCTTTCCCCCTCGCCCGCCTGCCGCTGGAGATTCTAGGCGAGGGGACGCTGGGCGCACTGTTCGCCAACTCCCTTACCTGGGTTGGGATCGGTGTGGCGACGCTGCTTAACGCCTTCCACATGGTGCGCGGGGTGTTCTTCGGTGGTCCGAACTACGGCGGGCCGGTCTTCTACATCCATCAACTGGGCCTAAGCTACCCGTGGCTGGTGCTCGGTCATGAGCCGCCGATTCTATTTGCCGTTCAGCCGGGGCTTATCGGGCTTGGATACCTGGTGTCCAACGAGGTGGCCATCTCGGTAATCCTGTTCACCATCTTCTCCAAGGCACTGGGCCTGGGATTGGTGAGTGCAGGTATCCGTGACGGGTGGGTCCCGTACGCAAAGCAACAGGCGTTCGGCGGGTACCTGATGCTGGCGGCCATCATGCTGTGGATGGGGCGGGGGGCCATGGTGGAGGGCTGGCACAAGCTGGTGGGAGGCCAAGAAGAAGCGCACGGCAGGGGGCAGGCGGGCAGGCCGAACTTAGGATGGGCGTTGCTGGGAGCCATGGTCGGGTTTGCCGGAGTCGTCATCTTCCTTGTGGCAGCGGGGATGGCACTGTGGCTAGCCATCACTTACATGGCGGTGATTGTGCTCAGCTCGGTCACTTACGCGCGGGTGCGGGCCGAGACGGGCATGCCACTGTTGTGGGCACGGCCGTACACCACCGAATACCTGGCCATCTGGGAGGTGTTGGGCGGCAGAATAATCGTGCCGGCCGGGCGCGATCTGACCTCCCCAACCATCTTCGCCATGACCTCGTTCTTGTCGCGGACGGGATTCCCGTCGGTATCAGGCTACCAGATAGAGGGCATCAAGCTGTGCCGGCAGACGGGGGTGAATTGGCGGCAGATAGCGACACTGATGATGATGGCCGTAGGGTTGGGGATCGCCTGCGGGTTCATTTTCCACCTGGTGCCTTTTTACCAGGAGGGTGCCATCGCGTTGCCGGGTGGGCACTGGAACCTTGGCGCGATGCGCCAGGCATACGCACGGGTGCTGCAAAACGCCCAAAGCCCGGAGCCGCCGGACATAAACCGAATAGCGGCGATCGCCTTCGGTGCGCTGGTGACCATCCTCGTTTCGGTGGCGAGAACGCGCTGGACGGGGGTGCCGCTTCACCCGGTGGGGTACGTAATGGCGAATTGCCAGTACGGTTGCTGGCTATTCCCCACCTTCGTGATGGTGTGGACGTGCAAGACGCTGCTGTTGCGTTACGGCGGCAGCCGGCTGTACCTGCGCATGATGCCCGCGTTTCTGGGATTGGCGCTGGGCCATTTCCTCAGCGGTGGCTTGGTGTGGGGATCACTGTCAGCGGCGCTGGGCGGCCCGTTCCTCAGATGGAGCGTGTGGGTTAATTAGCAGCACAAGACAGATGAGGCGGCGCCAATAATCATCATGTCAACACGGCACGCGACAACATTGCCTGTGCCGATGACACCGGCTGTTGCAGTGCTGGCAGTGTGAGGGGGGACAATGACGAAACATCAGGCCAGCCGGTAGGTAGTGAACAGTAAGAGCCAAAAGGAGAAGATAGTCATGAACCGTGAGACGATGCAGATGAACCGAAAACAGCTTTTCTTCAGTTACTTCATGGACTGTCAGACACCCAAAAGGCCCGGCGGCGGCATGGACCAGACCTGGGAGATTGCAGAGCGGTCGGCCCTAGGCCTGGCCGAGCTGTTCGCCGACCGCGGCTTGACGCACGCCCTGGGGTTTTGTTCGACACCGGAGACAGCCAACAAGCAGTCGGCGATGTTCCGCGAGTTGGCGAAGGCCGGCTTTTGGCAGGCGCTGCACTTCCAGGCCCGCGGGTACCTGCCGCAGGGCGACACCGAGGGCTATCCGTGGGACAAATCCCTGGCCGATTATGGGTACGAGGAGCAGAAAGCCATAATCCAGCAAGCCAAGGACGAATGGGAGCAGGCGTTGGGAATGCCTGCCGAGACGTTCGGTGCTTGCTGTGCGCAGGCCAACGACTACACCTTCCCCATTCTCGACGAGCTGGGGTTCAAGCAGTGCTACGTTTCCTGCGCGGGGCGGTACGACCCCAAAAACGGCATGCGCTGGTGGGGGGCGTTCCCGCATTCGCATCACCCCAGCAGCAAGTCACGCCTCATCTGCGGTGAGCTGGGGATTTACGAGTTGACCGTGACCCGCACACTCACACCGGAGCCGGGACCTGAGCCGGGGACATGGAGGGTGAGGGACTTCCGCGCCGAGTCCGAACTGCGTTTCGACCAGATCTTGGAGATAGCGGAAGCCAGCATCGACGACATGCTGTTGCGCGACCACCCGCTGCTTTACATCATCGCTCCCACTCACAACACCTGGGACGTGGCGGATCGCAGCAGCCCGCGGCGGCGGACCGTTGAGGAGACGATTGATGCAGTCTATGCGCTGGCGGACAAAAAAGGGCTGGAGCTGGTTCCGGCAAGTTTTGAAGATATACGCATCGAGGCCGAGAGGCTGAACGCCTATTGAGCCGTAAACATGGGGACAGGGGCGATAGCAGCCTTGGGGCAGCAGGCTGCGACCCGACTGCTTGGCGTGGTCACTTAGGGCAGCAAGCACCTTAGGTTTCGCCGCGCAACGTGGCCAGGGCCGCCTGGGCGGCCTGGGCTGCTTCGGGGGCGGGGTCGTGCTTGCTCATCTGCTCCAGGCGAGGGATGGCGGACTTCGCACCAAGGGTAGCGAGGGCGTCGGCGGCAGCGGCGCGCACCATTTCCTTGGGGTCATCGAGGGCCTTCAGGAGCGCGTCGGCGGCATCCTTTCTTACTCCAATCGCCCCCAGGGCGATTACGGCATGCAGCCGCACGCTCCATTCTTCGTCCTTGAGCGCCTTCATCAAGGGTGGTATCGCCTTGCGGACCTTGGCCGCCCCCAGGCCGCGAGCAGCCGTCATGCGAATCACCCAATCGGGATCCTTGAGCATCTTGATCAGATGTTCGGCGGCTTCACGGGTGGCCAGGTAGGCAAGGCCTTCGGTGGCGGCACCGCGCACGGAGGCGTGGGGCGATTTCAGCAGGCGGGCCAAGAGCTTCGCCGAGGCGGGTCTGCCGATCTTGCCCAGGGCGATAGCCGCATAGCCCACGACCCTGTCGTTTTCGTCCTGCAGCCTGCGGGCGAGGGCCTCGTGTGCACGCGGATCGCCGATTTCCCCGAGCACTTCAGCGGCATAACGCCTCGCCAGGTAGTTGTCACTGTCCAGGCACTCGATGAGCGCGGGTACAGCGTCGGTGCCTAGTTCAATCAGGGAAGCAGCGGCTGTCCGGCGCACGTCATCGCTGGTTGAACTCAGCGCGTGCACCAAGGGCTCGACGGCTATGGTGGCCTTGATTTTGCCGAGGGCCTCGGCCGCGGCGCGCGCCAAATCGACGTTGTCGGAGTCAAGCACTGCAATCAGCGGCCGGATGGCGCGCTCGCTCTTCAGATCGCCGAGGGCGGTGACCACGGCATGTTGCACCTCGACATCGGGGTCGTTAAGTCGCAACACCAACTGTTGGGCGACGGATTCGTCCCCGATATTGCCTAACGCTTCCGCCGCCCAGCGGCGGGCAGTCTGGTCCTTGCTTATCAGCATGTCCAACAAGCGACCTACTGCCGGCGTGCCGATGCGGGCGAGCGCTTCGGCTGCAGCTTCCTGCACACTCTTGCTCGAGTCGCCGAGCGCCTCGATGAGGCCCTCAATGGCGTCTACGGCGTGTATCCTGCCTAGCACCGTTGCAGCTATGGTTCGGACCTTGTAATCGGGATCTTTCAGAGCCGACAGCAAGGGGCGGATCGCCGGGGAGCCTATTTCAACCAGTTGGGCTATCACATCGTCCCACGATGCGGAACTCTTGGAACGCAGCTTGGCCACTAGAGCAGCAACTTTTTGCGAAGACAAGTTCATCACAACCCCTCGCGACATATTGCCGTCCCGCACAAATCACCGCCGCTGTGTGCCCGGGTATTGGGCTATTGGCTGGTAAATGCGCCCCGCTGTAGGGCGGGGCGCCAGATGTTGACATGGTCATCGCTTACTGACACGGCGTGAATGCCCCCTATCCCCCCTTTGAGAGGACATCTAATCGCATGCTCCTTTCTATCGGGGCGAAGCGGGTGCCGCTCGTCGCGCCGGTGTCCTGGCGGCAGGTGGACCGCCGGGTTGGGGCGAGGTCGGCGTGGGCGCCGGTCCACGGTCGGCCCGCTTGCGCGTAGTCCGAGCAGGCGGTTGTTGGGTCGCTGCCGGGGCCTTGCCCGGCTGCTGGGAGGCTTTCTTGCCCTCTGCAGGCGTCTGCGGGCGGGAGGTGGCAACCGGCGGCAGGCCGATTTCCACCTTGGCCAGTTGCTCAATCGCCAGCGACTTCAGCTCATCGAATTTCTCCCGGATTGCAGTCGCCGCCGCCAAGGCCGCTTTGCGCCGCTGAATGACGTTGGCTGCATAATCGCTGTCGCCCTCGGCGGTGGCGCGATCAGCCAGGCTGCCAAGCTTCTGCGTGACATCGTCCAACAGGCTCAATGCCTTGGCGATATTGCCGTTCTTTGCGGCCTGGGTGGCCGTAATCACGCTGCTGTGTATGCCGCGCAATTCCATTTCGTATTGCTGCTCGCGCTGTTGGCGCGCTATTTGCTCCTGGCGCTTGCGCTGGCTGTTGATTGCCGCCATTATCCAAAAGACTATCAAGGCCACCAAGATAACGACGACGATGAGGGTGCCAACGCCACGGCCGCGCTTGGTCCTGCGAGGCTGTTCGGGTTCCAGTTCGATGTCGATGTCTTCTTCGCTCTGGGCGCTGTCCTGGGCATTCGCATCTTGCTCAGCCATTTATATACCTCCCTGCGGCGATTAGGTACTCTGCGGTCCGGCCAACATGACCATCAAACGACAGTCGCACACCACGCCAAGGTCCTATGTGTTGCCTGGTCACCTGTCCCTGACAAGGCCGTAAGGCACACAACTGCCCTGACCATGCAGTCAAGCCCCGTGGGCACTTTGGTATTGTGCATTACACTATACCACATTTCGTTTGCAGGTGGCAATATGCCAGGCGCCGATACAGGGCGATTCCGGCCCGCCGAGGCACTCAGCGGCCTGCATTTTTGAGCATATCGTTGCATTTGTCATGAACAAAATGAACGAAAAATGAGCAACGAGCGTTTCGGACCGCCACACACTCCTATAGGCGCATGCATCCATGCGTGCAGCCCCTCTCCCACCCGGGCCGACTCGGTCATCCGGCCTTGTGCGGGGAACTTGCCGCCTGTACAGTGGCGGCGACGGCAGCCAATTCCCCGTCATCGAACCACACTCCCCCGCACTTCGGACAGCGATCCACGGCAACGCCAG
>JALGVG010000169.1 GCA_029819875.1 Candidatus Zipacnadia bacterium
TGCATTGCCGGCCATCGTTCGTTTGTTGCGGGCAAGCAGCAGGCGTAGGCCAGCCCCACGATGCCCGGTGACATTGTGCCCGCAGGCCGAGACATTCTCAAGCAGGCAGGCGATCGGAATGGAAGAGTTAGCCTACCAGGCGGTTGAAGAAGCCCTCAAAGTCGGTGCCAGCTACGCAGACGCCCGCCTCGTCAGCCAAGAACGGGAAGAAGTGACCGTCAAGAACGGTTCGGTGGAGGCCCTCGGCTCGCACTACAGCCGGGGATTGGGGGTGCGGGTCATCGCTGATGGGCCAGGCGGTCAAGGAGGCGGCGCGGTTGGCGGTGCGCATTGCGCGGGCCGGTGCCTCGGTGGCCCGCGAACCGGTGGAACTGGCACCCGTAGACCCGGTAAGAGACCGGGTCAAGGCCGCTGTGAAGCAGGATCCGTTCGCCGTGCCGCTGGACGAGAAGATAGAGCTGCTCCTGGAATGTGACAGGCGGATGGCCGCGGCTACGGAGGTGGCCGTGCGCGAAGGTTTTGTGGTCAGCATTCACGAGGAAAAGTATTTTGTCAGCAGCGAGGGAGCCGACATCTTCCAGGAACGCATCGAGACCGGCGCCGGGTTGCAAGCCACTGCCATAGGCGGCGACGCCGGAGAGCCGCAGCGGCGTAGCTATCCCAGCTCGCACGGCGGACAGATGATGTCGCGGGGGTGGGAGGTCGTCGAGGAGCTTGACCTGCCTGACAACGCCGAGCGCATTGCCCGTGAAGCAGCAAAGCTGTTGGAGGCGCCGCGGTGCCCGGCGGGTGTCACCGACATAATACTGGAGGGCAGCCAGCTTGCCTTGCAACTGCACGAATCCTGCGGGCACCCGGTCGAGCTGGACCGCGTGCTGGGCACCGAGGCCAGCTTTGCCGGCACCAGCTTCCTGACTCCGGACAAGCTGGGTACGTTCCAGTACGGCAGCGAGATCGTAAACATCACGGCCGATGCCACCATCCCCGGGGCGCTCGGCTCGTTTGCCTATGATGACGAGGGGGTGCCGGGCCAGTGCGTGCCCATCGTGGAAAACGGCATATTCACCGGTTACTTGTCCTCGCGCGAGACGGCGGCGCAACTGGGCATCAGCAGCAGCGGGGCAATGCGCGCCGACGGCTGGAATCGCATTCCCCTCGTCAGGATGACTAACATCAACCTGCTGCCGGGCGATTGGACGTTGGACGAAATCATCGCCGACACTCAGAAGGGACTGCTGCTGTGCACGAACACGTCGTGGAGCATTGACGACAAGCGGTTGAACTTTCAATTCGGGACCGAGGTCGCCTACCAGATCGAGAACGGGCAAATAACGCGGATGCTCCGCGAGCCGACATACACGGGCATAACGCCGGAATTCTGGGCTAGTTGCGACGCCATAGCGGGCAAAGACGAGTGGGTCGTGTGGGGAGTCCCGAACTGCGGCAAGGGAGAGCCGATGCAAACGGCGCGCGTAGGCCACGGCGTGGCACCGGCCAGGTTCAGGAATGTGAGAGTGGGTGTGACGGGCTGAGGGCAGCGGCCGATGGATGCATGGCTAATGCCTGAGGCGGGCAAGTGATACCGAGGTTGACGCAAGCCTGCGCAAGAGGGTAAGCGAAACAAACCGGCTGCCAAGCCGGGAGTATGGCGGGGAAACCGATGAGAACGGGCGAGGAACTACTAGACGTGGCGGACCGGGTGCTGGCGGCTTGCAAAGCGGACCAGGCGGAGGCGGTGGTCGTTGCCAAGCGCTCGGCCCTGACGAGATTTGCCAACAACGTCATCCACCAGAACGTGGCGGAGACGAACCTCTCGGTGTCGGTGCGCGCGGTGGTGGGCAAGCGCCTCGGCGTGGCATCGAGCAACGATACAAGCCCCAACAGCCTGCGTGAATTGGCGCGGCGGGCGGCGGAACTGGCGCGCCTGTCGGAAGAGACCGCTGACTTCGTGTCGCTGCCGGCTCCGCAGCCAGGCGGCGAGGTGGCCGGGCCGGCGCCGGCGACGGTGAACTCAACGCCCCGGCAGCGCGCGGAGGCCGTGGGCAGGATCATTGAGCTGGCCGCCGAGCGGAGCCTGACAGCGGCCGGTGCGTACGAGGTGGAGCACTCGCGCGTGGCCGTGGCAAACTCGCTTGGGGTGCACGCTGCCTGGGAGGGAAGCAAGGCGCACCTGCGCACGGTCGTCACGACGGCAGACAGCAGCGGATTTGCCGAGGCCTACCACCGCGATGCAAGCGCACTGGCCCCCGAAGAGCTTGGGCGGCGGGCGGTTGACAAGGCCATAGCCTCGGCGCATCCCCAGGCCGTGGAGCCGGGAGCGTATACCGTCATCCTGGAAGAAGATGCCGTGGCTGACATGGTGATGTTCCTGGGAATGTACGGCTTCAACGCTCTCGCTTACCAGGAGGGCCGATCGTTTGCCTGCGGCAAGCTGGGAGAGAAGGTGTGCAGTGACCAGATCTCGATCTGGGACGACGGCCTCGACGAGCGGGGCCTGCCCGTGCCCTTCGACTGGGAGGGAGTGCCGAAGCGGAAGGTTTTGCTAGTTGACAAAGGTGTGCTGGTTGGGCTAACCTGGGATAGCTACACGGCGAACCGCGAAAAGCCTCCCCGTCAATCTACCGGTCACGCACTGCCTGCCCCCAACACCTGGGGGCCGCTGCCTTTGAACCTGTTCGTGGGAACAGGGCGAGCAAGTGTAGAAGAGATGATAGCCGGCACCGAACGCGGGTTGCTGGTAACGCGCTTCCATTATACCAACATGGTGCACCCGGCGCAGGCTGTCATAACCGGGATGACCCGGGACGGGACGTTCCTCATCGAAGACGGGCAACTGGCCGGTGGCGTAAAGAACTTGCGGTTTACCCAAAGCATCCTGGATGCGTTGAGCAGCGTGCAGGCAGTAGGACGCTGCGGCCGGTTGTTGGGGCATTGCTGGGCACCGGCGCTGAAGATATCCAGCTTCAACTTCGTAAGTGGAACCAACTTCTGAAGTAGGGTCCATACCATGTAAGCAGCGTTACGTGGAATGCCGGCAGGCATTCCCAACGCGTTTGTTGGGTGGTCAAGGATGTCAAGATGGAGTTGTATCAACGCCAATTATCAGACACCTGTGTCGCGTTTCCGCGCATGGTTAGGCAAGGTGATGTGGTGGTCGCGCATCTCCGAGCAATCGGCGTTGCTATTGCTGGGGATCGGGGTAGGCGTCGTCAGCGGCCTGGGAGCAGTGGCGTTTCGGTGGCTGATAAGCCAGTTTCACGTTCTGTTCTTTGAGGGTGGCAGGATCACGTTCTCATTGATGGGTCCACACCACTACACTGCCTTGCTACCAATGGTCGGCGGCGTGATCGTGGGGTTGTTGACCTATTTCGGGGCCCGGGAGGCCAAGGGGCACGGCGTGCCGGAAATAATGGAGGCGGTTGCCGAGCACGGGGGCAGGATTCGACCACGAGTGGCGATTGTCAAGTCATTAGCTTCGTCTATCTGCATCGGCTCCGGAGGCTCGGTGGGGCGCGAAGGGCCCATTGCGCAGATCGGGGCGGCGCTAGGATCGACGATGGGACAAGTGTTGAAGCTTTCGGAGAGCCGCGTGCGCACTCTAGTCGCCTGCGGGGCAGGCGGCGGTATTGCCGCTACCTTCAATGCTCCCTTGGCGGGAGCTTTCTTCGCCCTCGAAATCATACTGGCGGACTGGAAGGCCGAATCATTTGCTCCCGTTGTGAGCGCAGCGGTAGCGGCCGCGGCGATCGGGCGATGGGCGTTCGGCGACATGCCGGCCTTTACGATCCCGGAGTACGAGGTAAGCACCTTCGCGCAGTTGCCCATGTTCCTGGTGTTGGGGCTGCTGGCTGCATTCGTTGGCGTGGCGTTCACGCGCCTGTTGTACTTGTTCGAGGACGGCTTTGAAACCCTGCCCATTCCGCCGTGGCTGCTTCCGGCCTTCGGCGGGGCGCTGGTGGGCGTGGTAGGGCTTTACGACATCAACCTATACGGCGTCGGCTACGGTGCAATCGGCGATGCCCTCTGCGGCATCAACTATACCGGTGTTGGGATATTGCTGACCATGCTGGTGCTCAAGCTGCTGGCGACCTGCCTGACCCTCGGCTCTGGGGGATCGGGAGGCATCTTTGCACCCTCGCTGTTCATGGGCTCGATGCTGGGAGCGATGCTGGGCCACAGCGTGGCCGCCATCTCCTCCAACGTGTCGCCGGGAGCATACGCCTTGGCGGGAATGGGAGCGGTGTTCGCCGCGGCCAGTCATGCTCCGGTCACCGCGACGCTGATAGTGTTCGAATTGACCGGCGACTATCGGATGATACTGCCGTTGATGCTGGCTTGTGGTGTCAGCGTGGTGATAGCGCGGGCCGTGTACCGGTTTTCCATCTACAATCTCAAGCTGGTGCGGCGGGGTGTGCACGTGGGGCTGGGGCAAGACACGCGGTTGCTCAATGAAATCAAGGTGGCCGAAGCCATGGCGACGAATATCGTCAGCGTGTCGCCGGAGGCGAAGGTGCGTGACGTGGCGGAACTGTTCGACTGCACCAAGCATCACGGCTTCCCCTTGGTTGACGAGGAGAACCGGCTGCACGGCATTGTGACGCTCGGCGACGTGCGGCGCGCCGGTCCCGAGGCGCTTGACAAGCCGGTCAAGGAAATAGCCACGCACGAACTGGTGATAGCATTCCCCGATGAAAGCCTCAATGACGCCCTGCGCAAGCTGGGGCTGCGGAACGTGGGGCGGTTGCCGGTGGTGGACCCCAACGACCACTGCAAGCTGCTGGGCCTTATCACGCGCAAGAACATTATCACCGCCTACAATCGCGCGCTGATTCGCGCCCACACCAACCTTGAACGGACGCAGGACAAGGAATACTACGAGTAGAGCTGCCGTGCAGGGGGCTGGCTCTGACAGTGCATAACACGCTGGCGGCGGTTACACTGCTGTCGGTGTCCTTGGTGACGCTATTACACTGGCAGTGAGAGGACGCGCCTAACAGAGCACGGGTGTTGCAGTAGGGATGGGTCGTACGCCGGTGGGAGGCAAGCAAGTGCGCAACAGGGCCAAATGCCCCGGATGCGACTTTGACATGGAGGTAGATGAAGGTAATAGAACTGCTTGCCGAGAAAAAAGAGTAACAAATATCGATAAGGAGCGCGGCAATGGCACGGAAATACGCACGGCCTCCTGTCACCGAAGTTGCATGCGAGTTTCGTTTTGAGCCGGGTCAACCATGGGATATGCTTATGCCTGGACTGATTTACGATAAGGTCCGGCAGGAATTTCCAGGGCGGCAGCCGGTGAAGCGCATCGAGACTTCAGTAACCCCAGTAAGCGGGGAACTCGGTGGGGTTCAACAGCGGGTTACTGTTACGGAACGGATACAATTTGAACGCAAGGATGGCAAAGCTCTAGTGCAAATTGGTGTCAATTACCTATTAGTTAGCCATCTCAGACCGTACCCTGGCTGGAAGGAATTTGTACCTCTGGTTGAGAGGGTCTTTTCAACATACAAAGAGGTAACAACTCCAAATGGGCTAAGAAGAGTTGGTCTGCGCTACCTCAATAAGATAGAGTTTCAAGAGGAACGCGTGAAGTTGGAGGATTACTTTGACTTTTACCCGTTTGTGGGTGACAAGCTCCCGCAATATCATGGACCA
>JALGVG010000170.1 GCA_029819875.1 Candidatus Zipacnadia bacterium
TCCTCGGCTTGGTAGCCGCCGCTGCCGCTCTACGCTACGAATTTGCCATCCCCCTGGCGGAAGACGACGCCACCGCAGCAGGTCTGCTGGCTGTCTGCCTGTGCATTGTCTGCTTGGTGAGTTGCTTGGCAGGGGTTTGTGTTTGGCGATGCGGCAACATGTTCGTCGGTACTGGCGACCTGGCCGCACTGAGCCCGTACTTGTGGCTTCTGCCACTCGGAGTGCTGGCCTTGGGGCTGTACAACACGCTGACGTATTGGCTGGTGCGCAACAAGAATTTCCGCCACTTGGCCCTCGCCAAGCTCACTACCGCCGCGGTGGGTATCGTAGTACAGTCAGTCCTGGGGCTACTGAGCTTCAAGCCCGTGGGGCTGTTGTGGGGCTGGCTTTCAGGCCAAGGCATGGGTGTGGTCACATTGGCAATTCTTGGCTGCCGGGATGGCCGGACACACCTGGGGGGCGTAACGGGGACCGCTATGCGACGTGCTGCATGCAGGTACCGTCAGTTCCCCATTTTTTCCGGACCCACGGCGTTATTCAATGCGCTTTCCCGCCAGCTACCTGTATTGATGCTCGGCTATTTCTTCTCATCTTCGGTAGTTGGATATTGGCTGCTGAGTAACAGGCTGTTGGGCGCGCCGACGGCTCTCGTTGCAACAGCCATCGGGCAGGTTTTTCTGCAACGCGCCGCCCGGCACCGCAATGCCGACATCGCCGCACTCAGCCTGCGCGTGTTCCGATGCCTGGTAGCCGTCGGCTTGGCTCCAATCTTGCTGCTTACCATCTCTGCTCCGGAGCTGTTCAGCGCGATCCTGGGTGCTCACTGGCGCCAGGCCGGAGTCTATGCCCAGTGGCTGGCGCCCTGGCAATTTTTCGTGTTCGTCGGGTTACCCCTTTCCAATATTTTCAATGTGCTGGAGAGACTGCGCGAGGCGTTTCTGTTCAATCTTTGCATCCTCCTCGCAAGGTTTGCCGCACTGTATGTCGGGGGCGTGAAAGACGAACCCATGCTTGGTGTCGCTTTGTTCGGCGTCAGCGGGGCTGTATTGTGGCTGATCATGTGCCTGCGGGTGCTTTCCCTGGCCGGTGCTTCCGTCGGGAACGTGGGTGGCACCTTGTACCGTGAGTTACTGGCGGCAATTCCCTTCGCCGCCCTCGTCTGGGGAGTGAAAGTCGTGCTGGGCAACGATGCTGCGGTTGCGGCTTCAACGGCTGCATGTGTACTTGTTTTCTTTGTGCTGCGCAACAGGCAACTATTGTCTCACCTGAGGGCGCAAGTATGCTGAAGTGCAAACTCGATAATCCATACACTTCCAACTGGCACCACCAGGGTGATTACTCCGCGCGGGGCTATCTGTTTTTCAACAACAGGCTGTATGAAGGGGCGGACCTGCTCGACTTGATGAAAGAATGGTCTTCACAGTCCGATTTTGTCGCTGCTGTCAGGCAAGCCAATGGCTCCTTTGCCCTGGTCAAACACACTGCAGACTCCGTGTGGGCGGCAGTAGACCGGCTGCGCACCATCCCGCTGTTTTACAGTCACGACGGTGACGATTTCTTCCTCAGCGACGATGCCCGCTGGCTGCAAGAGCAGGTCAATGCCACGAGTTGGGATGCCGCCGCTGCCAATGAGTTCTTGTTCACCGGATACGTGACCGGCCCCGATACCCTTTACCCGGGCATAAAGCAACTGCAGGCGGGGGAGGCATTGTTTGCGCAAAACGCTTCCGCCGGTGTGCAGGTCCGCACTGAACGTTACTACCGCTACTTGCATCATGATTACTTCGTTGAACCCCGGGCCGAACTTACTGAACGCATGGATGCAATGCTGCTGGCGGTAGCGCGGCGCTTGGTGCGTTCAGTTGCGGGCCGTCCCCTCCTCGTGCCATTGAGCGGCGGATACGATTCAAGGCTTCTCGTACTGCTGCTCAAACGCCTCGGCTATGACAACGTGATATGCTTCAGTTACGGCAAACCCGGCAACCGGGAGTCTTTGATCTCTGAGCAGGTGGCGTCCTTGCTGGGCTACCGTTGGGAGTTTGTGCCGTACAGCAACGACCAATGGTATCAGTGGTATCGTTCACCGCAAGCCCGACAGTACATCCGGTACGCCGAAAACGCCGTTTCGGTGGCTCACATCCAGGACTGGCCTGCAGTCTGGGTGCTCAAGCAGGAGGGAAGAGTCCCCGCCGACAGCGTCTTTGTGCCGGGACACAGTGCCGATTTCTTGGCGGGAAGCCACATCCCCCCCTCTTTCAACACCAGTGCAAGCGTCGGCACGCGAAAGTTGATTGACGCGATACTGGACCGGCATTATTCGCTTCAAGTCTGGTCCAGAAAGCACGCCGGCATGCGACGCCAATTTGCGCGCCGCATCTTGCGGCTGGTGGCCGACATTCCCCACCACACTGCGGCCGAGGCCGCCAACGCCTTTGAAAGTTGGGACTGGCAGGAACGCCAGGCCAAGTTTATCTGCAATTCGGTTCGTGTCTATGAATTCTGGGGATACGACTGGCGACTGCCTTTCTGGGATGCAGAAATGATGGAGTTTTGGGAGCGCGTGCCATTGGAGCACAGGATCGCGAAGGCCTACTTCTATGATGCTTATGTAGACAGGTTGTTGTGTGAAGTCGGCGGTCATTGCGCCGGCCTGCCGGCAGGCGACTACCCGGGGCGCGCGACCACCCGGCTGGCCGCAAATGCCAGGAAAGCGCTGTCGCGAACGCCATTGTACCATGCCGCGCGGTCAATCAATTGGCTGTTTCGACGTGCGCTGTGGCGCAGACAGTATGAAAGCCATCCGCTGTGTTTTTATGGGGTGATGTCTGCGTGCCAATTCAAGAAGCTATATCGCGGCAAGAACAACATTAATGCCTTCTTGGCCTGGGATCGTGTCGCCGGTGTGCTGGGATTGTGCGGGCAGCAGATTGACCATGGCTGATCCGGCCGGCCGCTCGCGTCAACCTGAAACGACAAGCGATGGTGTGGAGCATTCATGTGCCGGTGCCTGTTGCCGCCAAGCAATACCGTAGAACACGAATGCGGGGATAATTGATGTACAATAGCCACGACAGAGCTGTCGTCAATCAGCCTACCACCTTTACCGGGACGTGTGCAACAGGTAAGCCACGGCGCAGCGGAACCTTGTTTGCAATCACACTGCTGGGTCTGGTGGTTCTCCGCATCTGCCTCGATGCCTCCTACAGGCTCGTGCTTTGCCCCTTCTTTGCATATTTAGGATATGTATACCAGCCACGCGCTTGGTTTTACCTCCCTGTATCCTGGTTCCTGTCCCTGTACCCGTTCCTTGCCGGCTTTGTTCCCATTGCGCTTAAGAGGGCATCTCATCTCGTACTGTGGATTCTGTACATTACCGTCTACTTTCCGCTTAGCTGCTTTGCCGCCTACTGGGGTCCTCAGGCCCTCAGGATTACGCTGCTGACTGTTATTATCGCCCACATGTTGGGCGTGCTGCGACTGCCAGAGCTCCTGCCGCGGTTGCGTTTTGGAAAGCTGCCTGCGCGGACCTGCAAATACCTGCTGGTCTTGCTGGTGACCACCATCATAGCAGCCGGTGATGTCATGGGGTTGAAAATCTTCGGCTTCACGCCCACCATCAACATATGGCAAGCGTATGTACTCAGGCGCCAATTCCACGAGGCCGCCACCGCCGGCCGGCGCCTGTTCGCATATCTGGGCCCTTGGCAAGGAAATGTGATTAATCCCCTGCTTATTGTGCTTGGCTTGGACCGCTCCGCCCCATTGTTGTTCGCGTTGGGCATAGCCGGACAAGTGCTCCTGTTCTCGATGGGCGGGTGGAAGAGCTACCTGTTTTCGGGCTTGTTGGTATGTGCTCTGTTCATAACTATTGACAAGTTTCGATCGCAGTGGGGGACAGTGTTTGTGTGGGGTCTGGTGCTGCTGGTGGCATCGTGCCTGCTTGTTGACTTGCTGGCTCGGTCATTTGTCTTGGATTCGCTGTTTGTCAGGCGCTTCATCTTTGTACCGGGAAAACTCACGGTACACTACTATGATTTCTTTTCCGAAAACCCCAAGTACTACTACTCCGCGAGCTTTTTGCACGCCTTTGTGGAAAACCCTTATAGCCTCAGTCCACCCCACCTGATAGGCTCAAAGTATGGGCTGTTCAAGGCTGACACGAGTGCCAATGCCAACATCTGGGCCGATGGCATTGCCAATCTCGGCTGGCCGGGTATCATCCTCGCCACCGGGTTGCTGGCTTTCGTGCTATATGTATTCGACTCGGTAGCCGCAAACAAGGATTTGCGAATCATCGGCCCCTTGCTTGCCATGCCCAGCTTCGCCTTGGCCAACTCCGCGCTTTTCACCTGCTTGTTGACCCACGGAGTAGCCTTGGCGTGGCTGATTACGTATCTGTTACAGCCTTCTCATGACGACAACCCCTGCTTGGTGAAAGAACAGACATGAAAGTCGCGCACTTGACATCGGTTCATTTCCCGTTTGATACTCGCATCTTCGCCCGCGAGTGCGCTTCGCTGTCATCAGCGGGTTACGGCGTCTGCTTGATTGCCCCGGCCGCCGAAGAGCAAAGCGTCGATAGCATCAAGGTCAAGCCCATAGCCCGCTTCAAGCCGGGGCTGAGGCGCATGTTGCTGGCCGGCTTCCAACTCTACCGCGCGGCTCTGCGCGAAAACGCGGCGCTCTACCATTTCCATGACCCCGAACTGATTCCCCTGGGGCTGTTGCTGAAGCTACACGGCAAGCGCGTACTGTATGATGTGCACGAGGACATGCCCAAGCTGCTGCTGGACAAGTACTGGATCCCCAAGTGGCTGCGGAAACCGGCTGCCGGGTTGACGGCGATGATTGAGGCGCTGGCCGCCAGGCTGCTGGACGGCATCGTCGCGGCTACGCCACCCATTGCCGCCCGCTTCCGGTCGCCCAACACCGTAACGGTTCAGAATTTCCCCAGGATTGAGGAATTCAGCGACTGCCCACCACAACCTTATGACCAGCGTGAAAACATCGTCGCATATGTCGGTGTTATCACGGCCCATAGGGGAGCACGGGAGCTGGTCGCGGCCATGGGATCGCTGCCGCCTGAGTTGAAAGCCCGCCTTGTACTGGCCGGGGAGATCCGGCCTGCGCGTCTGCACGACGAACTTGCACGTTCGCAGGTTGCACAGTTGCTCAGCAAGGCGCGTATCGGACTGGTGACGCTGCATCCCTTGCCCAATTACGTGGAAAGCTACCCTGTTAAGCTTTTCGAATACATGGCTGCCGGCCTGCCCGTCATAGCTTCTGACTTTCCGTTATGGCGCAAGATAGTAAAGGAAGCAAACTGCGGCATACTCGTCGACCCCACCGATCCGTGTGCGATCGCGGAGGCCATCCAGTGGTTGCTGGAACACCCCGGGCCGGCGCGTGCTATGGGCGAGTGCGGGGCACGAGCAGTGCAAGCAAAGTACAATTGGATGACCGAGGAACGAAAGCTGCTAGACCTCTACGCCAGGCTTACGGCCTAGCACATTAACCGCTTTCCTGTGGGCGGTGCACATCGAGTGAAGATCATATACCTGCATCAATACTTCCAAACGCCCTGCGTGGCAGGTGCCACACGCTCGTACGAAATGGCCCGCAGGTTGGTTAGGGCGGGCCACCAGGTACACATGGTAACCACCTATCGCGGGCTCGACCGCGGCCCCCTGGGAAGCTGGTTCCAGACGCAGGAAGCTGGTATCAGGGTGCATTGGCTGGTGCTGCCGTATTCCAACAAGATGCCCTATGCCCGCCGCCTGAGGGTCTTCCTGCGGTTCGCATGGTCCTGTGCAAGACGTGCCGCCGATCTGGGAGGCGACTTGATTTTTGCTACCAGCACGCCCCTGACTATTGCCTTACCCGCCGTGTACGCAGCCAAGAAGAATCGGATTCCCATGGTCTTTGAAGTGCGTGACCTCTGGCCCGATGTTCCCATTGCCCTGGGGATACTCAAAGGACCCTTGCAGATAGCTGCGGCCCGGCGGCTGGAACGCTTCGCTTACCGCAACGCCGCCCGGGTGGTGGCACTCTCTCCCGGCATGAAAGCAGGTGTTGTTGCTGCGGGCTATCCGCCGGAGCGTGTGACGATAATACCCAACAGCAGCGACATCGAGTTGTTCGACGTGCCTCGCTCGCAGGGAGAACAATTCCTCGCCTCCCATCCTTACCTGAAAACCGGGCCGTTGATTACCTATGCCGGTACACTTGGGCTCGTCAACGGTGTGGATTACCTTGTCGAAATCGCCGCTGCTATGCTGCGGATCGACCCTGCGGTTCGATTCCTGATCTTGGGCGAGGGCAATCAGGAAGAAGTTGTGCGCCGGCGTGCCGAGCAGTTGGGGGTCCTTGGAAGGAATACCTGGTTACTTCCGCCCTGCCCCAAGCACGAAATGCCCAAGGTGCTTTCGGCAACCACGGTTGCGACATCGCTGGTCCGCGACCTGCCGGCACTATGGCACAATTCCGCCAACAAGGTCTTCGATGCATTCGCGGCCCGCCGGCCTGTCATGATTAACCATGAGGGCTGGCAAGCCGATCTGCTGCGCAAGTACCAAGCGGGGCTGGTAGTTCCTCCCCGCAATGCTGCACTCGCTGCCCGAATGTTGCATCAGTTTGTCAGCGACAAGCGCAGGCTGGCGCGGGCCGGTGAAGCGGCAGGTTACCTGGCCGATACCATGTTCAATCGCGACATGCTGGCGGAAAAGCTCCGACGGCTTCTCGAACAGGTGCTTGCCGAGCACCGGCGGTTTGCTACCGACGGCGTTTCCAGCCCTATGCGTGCCGATTGCGTGCGAGGAGGATAGCCAATCATGCAGAACCAATCAGCCCCTTCGCTGTCAATGCAAGCTGTTATCGGGCGCCGGCATGACAATTCATGCAGCCGGCAGGTTGCCGTGTCCGCCGTGGTAAGTCGAGCTGTCAAACGCCTTGCCGATTGCTTGATTGCTGCAATCCTGTTGATTGTCACTGCCCCACTGCTTGCAATACTGGCGGCCGCCATCCGCCTCAGTATGGGGCCACCCGCCTTGTTCAGGCAGACCCGCCTCGGCTACAGGGGCAGGCCGTTTACGTTGTTCAAGTTACGCACAATGCTCGAAGCCCGAGGGCCGGAGGGCCGCTTGTTGCCTGATGAGCAGCGCGTGACGTCTCTGGGCAGGTTCCTGCGGCGCACCAGCCTGGACGAGTTGCCACAGTTGTGGAATGTGCTTAAGGGCGATATGTCCTTGGTCGGCCCGCGGCCGTTGTTCCAGGAATACGCCTCCTGGTATACCCCCCAGGAGGCCAGGCGACATGATGTCAGGCCCGGCATGACCGGCTGGGCCCAGGTCAACGGAAGAACGAAGCTTAGTTGGAAACAAAAAATGGCCCTCGACCTGTGGTACGTTGATCACTGGTCATTGTGGCTGGACATACGAATACTGGCCAAGACGTTGCTGGTTGTATTTCGGGGAGAATAACTCTGTCCCCCTGCCATTGAGCAGGCCGCTGCCTATGTCAAGCACGCTGGCGAGCAGCGTTGAAAAAGGAGGCAAAACCGCGATGCCCGAAGTTGTCGTGTATGGTGCCGGTGTAATGGGACGCGAAGTGGCGGAAACGATTCTTGCCAATGCTGATTGCGGCCGGGACCTCACACTGGTCGGTTTCCTGGATGATGCACGTGAGAAGCAAGGCAAGCACGTGCTGGGATACCCCGTGCTCGGTCCCGGAGAATGGATCGCTGATCATCCCGAATGCCAGATAGTGTTGGGCTTCGGCCATCCCTGGGCGCGTTACCATGCAGCGCAAATGGTGGAGGCAGTGGGCGGAACTTGGGCAACGGTAATCCACCCTCAAGCTGTGATATCCCCTTCGGCGCGGGTGGACGTCGGTTGTGTGGTATTCGCCGGTTGCATCGTCTCGGCCGGCGCCCACCTCAAAAAACTCACCTACGTAAACTACCACACTGTTCTCTCCCACGACGCAGTGGTGGGGCCTTACGCTTGCGTAATGGCGCAAGTGGCCCTGGCAGGGTGTGTCCGGGTAGGGGAGGGCGCATTTGTCGGAACCGGTGTCTCCACCCGGCAGGGCGTCACCATCGGTGAATGGAGCATCGTTGGCGCTGGTGCGACCGTGGTACGAGATGTACCGCCGTTCTGCACGGCTATCGGGGTGCCGGCCCAACCTCACCGCTACTATTCGTCACCCCAGGAAATGCCGGCCTTCTGAACGCTTGGCTTGGGGCAAGTTTCACTCGAACTTGAACAACCCGTGTGCGTATCCCAGGACCAGGGCAAGTGAAATGGCGGTGGCAAAGAAGGCCGCCGCTGCCCATTGCAGTGCCGAAGGCCCCGATCTGTGGGTGGGGGGCACGGCAACATCCAAAACGGTGAACCGTCCGCTGCTTTCCTGATGCTGTTCCTCGATGACAGCCAGCTCAAGCCGTTGCGCGAGTGTGCTCAACAGGTTGGACTGCAGGAGCTGCTCGCGTGAAAGCGATACGTACTGGCGCGCAACCGAAGGCAGTTTGGCCGCGCGCGCGTTTATTGCTGCCAGTTGTGCCGCATACTGCTTCTTGCGTGCAAGCGCCCCGGCCAGGTTTATTTGCAACTCGGCCACCTTCGCGCAAAGTTGGCTGTATGTCGGGTTACTTCGCTGTGCAACTTGTTGCCGCACCTCGCGATGCAATCCCTGCAACTGTTGCTCGATGTCGGCGATGGCGGCCTTTAGCTGAACCACTTGGGGATGGGCGGCAGTCTTGCCGCTTGCAAGCTCTGTCGCCTGCTTCATGCGCAGCTCGGCCAGTTTCCCCTCCAGCTGCGCTATCACGGGATTGCGTGTTGTTACCTCCTCGGCGATGAGCATTGCGTCTTCTTTTTGCAATTTTCTCCTGGCGGCCTCCAACGAGCCGGCCAGGCTGTCCACCTGCGCAACCGCATCCCTGTACGCTGTTTCCGCCATTCTCAGCTGCTCGGCCAGTTCACTCGCCTTGCTTTTCGGGTCAACAAGATTGTATCTGACTTGCAGCTTTTCAAGTTGCTCCTCGATCTTCGCCAGTTGCCCGGCGACCTCCCGTTTACGCTTCTCGATGAAGCGTCGGCTTGCCCGGGCCTCCGCGACGCGTGTCTCGATTACGTGCCTGTCGAGGGCAGCCAGGTAGGCATTGGCCAGGTCGGCACACAATTGCCTTGCCTGCTCGGTGGACAAGGCCACGGGCAACCGCAGCCATGACTGCATTACGCTGGGAGCAGTACAGGTGACGCGAACGCTCAGCCCCGTGCCGCCGATGACCTTGATACGAGTCATGTCCCCCAGTGCCTGTATCGCCTCGGCTTCGCTCATCCCCAGGCGCCCGGCAAGATCATATTTCTTCACCAGTTCCGCACGGATGCTGCGGCTTTCGAGGATGGTCTGCAGCCTTTCCTGGACTGAACTGCGCAGGCTGCCGATGCCGGCTACAGCGCTGAATGTCACCGGCATATCAGAGTTCGCCCCCGACAATGAAGAAACAATGTCCGGTCGTTCATTCAGCAGCAGAGTTGTGGTAGCGGTGTACTTTACAGGTGCCGCCAGGCGCACCACTGCACCCACTATCAGTGCCGTGATGCAGCTTAGCAGCGGCACATGGCGCCAGCTCAACGTCCGGTGCATGGGGACCGCGGTCGCTGCCTGTGGCTCTGACACTTGGGAACTTACCTTTCGTTGGAGAAAAAGCGTACTAAACTGCAGGATACAGGCGTTAGTAGATTAACGCCGCCGTAGCCACGGAGACTATGCTTTGCAGCCACTTCTGCCACGCCGGCTCGGTACGTACGGTATAGACAATGTGCCGTGTCGGCACCACTATGATGTCACCGGGCCGCACCCGCCCTCCAATCGTTATAGGGGCGGCGGAACCGTTGGCATGGATAACCACCATGTGTTTGACAGCGGCATCCTCCCGCAGACCTCCGCTTTCTCTGATATAGTCTCTGCAGCGATACCCCTCCTGGTAAGACACCGCTCCGCAGCGTGTTACCGCACCCAGTACCATAACAGAATCTACGCGTCGCGGCACCACTACTGTATCGCCGTCCTCCAGCCTGACATTGCCGGACTTGCCACCCGTCCGCATCAGCCTTCCACCATCCACCGGTATGGCCGTAATGGCGTTGCCTTCCTGCACGGGCTGCGGTGGCAGCACGATGCTCACTCCACCCGCTGTGCCCAGAACCTTGGCAAGTTCTCGTGCCACGGTCGCTTGCATTGCGCTGGTTGAAGAGACTTCGTTTCCCGTAGTCACTGACTCCTCATCGACCGCGGCCGCTACCCCTTCTCGGCTGCAACTATTCGTCCGGTTGACAGCCTGCACTACTTGCCTGAGCTCCTCGGTCGTGCTTGGCTCCAGCATAGTGCTGCGCCTGCGATATACCACGATGCCGTCGGGGTTGGCATCATCCAACAATCCTCCGGCCTCCTGCAATAGGTCCCACACCGTGTAGGCCTGCCGCCCGTTGCCGGATCTTATGGCGTAGCTGCCTGGACGGCGCACGCTGCCCTTAAGCGTCACCATGCCCGCCTTCACCTGGAAGGTCCCGCGGCCG
>JALGVG010000246.1 GCA_029819875.1 Candidatus Zipacnadia bacterium
GACATCATGATGCCGCAAATGGACGGGTACGAGGTGTGCCGGATATTGCGCGCCAACTATGATATACCGATCATCTTCCTGACCTGCAAAGACGATGACATGGATCCCATCATCGGCCTGGAGGTAGGGGCTGATGATTATATCACCAAGCCCTTCAACCCGCGGGAGGTTGTGGCGCGGGTGAAGGCTGTGCTGCGGCGCACCGAGGTGCAGCAACCCGGCGCCGGCAAGCGGATTACCACCGAGTGCCTGGACATCTACCGGGATACGCGCGAAGTCTGGGTGCTTGGCAAGCAGATCAAGGTCACCCCCAAGGAGTTTGACATCCTGTGGCTGTTGGCCTCTCACTCACGGGTGGTGTTTTCCCGCCAGGAGATAATGAGGCAGGTATGGGGCTACGAGGGTGAGTACTACGACATGCGGACGGTGGACACCCACGTCAAGCGGCTGCGCAAGAAGATAGCCGAAGCCGGCTGCAAGATGTGCACGATAGAGACGGTGTGGGGGACTGGTTATCGCTTCGTTGTGGACCCCGATCGAGATTTCACGGCTGAGTAGAAGGACCGTAGCATGACGCAGAGCGTGCTGGGACGACTGACAACGAGCCATCTGCTGGTAGCACTGGCCAGCGTTCTGTTGGTGGCGGCATTGTCCTCGCACCTGTTTTCCGTCTACTACGTCAACCAGCGGCGGAATGAACTGGTGGGAGCAGCAGAAAGCCTCGCCCACACCGCGGCAGACTTGTTGTTGCGGCGCGACCGTGAGCAACTACATGCAATAGCCGGCTTGGTCGGCGATGTCCTCGGAGGCCGGGTGTGCGTGTTCGAGGCGAGAGATGCCCAACTCATCGCCAGCAGTCACGCGGGAGTGCCGGACGAGGAGAAGAATGCCGCCCGAGACTACCTGCGTGCACATCTGAACACCACATCGGCGGAAACCACGCAGGTGGAATGCCAAGGACTGGTGTACCGCGTCACCGTTCCCGTGCGCGAGCGCGCCAGCGATGAGCTGATAGGGCTGGTGGTGTTGCACTGCCCCATAGCCGGAATTCAGCAGATAGTAACCGCCCAACGCATCACCAGTGCGCTGGCTGCCGGCGGAGCGGGGCTTTTGGCGGTACTGCTGGCATTGATAGTTTCAAAGGCTACGCGATATCAGCAAGGTGGCGGAGCGGCTGGCCGAAGGAGACTTTGAGGTTTATGTCCAGCCGCGGGGGCCGAGCGAGGTGGCGATGCTGGCACGCATCACGAACTGGTCTGCCCGCAAGCTGAAGGAAGCATTCGCCGAGCTGTCCTCGGAACGTGAAAAGCTGGCGGACGTGCTGGTCAGCATGTCTGATGGTGTGGTGGCGTACAATGAACAGGGCGTGGTGATGCTGATCAACGAGCGCGCGCGCCAGTTGCTGCTGCTACCCCCCGGTGAGCTCGCAGGGCGACGGATTGACGACCTCTTGCCCGAGCCGGAATTGCACCAGGCACTGCGCGTGGGCACACGTAATGAACCGGTGGTGGTGGGCAAGCGACAGTTGCAGATACGCACCGCGCAATTGTCAGGCGGCAGCGGAACAGTGGCGGTGATAGTGGACGTGAGCGTATCGGCGCGTCTGGAGCAGATGAGGCGTGATTTCGTGGCGAACGCCTCCCACCAACTGCGCACCCCCTTGACATCGATCCGCGGTTACCTGGAGGCGCTTGCCGACGGCACGGCCGCCACCGCCGAGCAGAAGGCGCGATGCCTGCAAGTCGCCCTCGAGCAGGTGCAACTGCTGCAGCGGATAGTAGACCAACTGCTGGAACTGTCACGACTGCAGACTCGTACCGGGCTGGAGACCAAGGTGCCGGTGAGGCTGGAGGACCTCGCGCAGCGTGCCTGCGAACACCTCGCACCCCAAGCAGTGGCGCGCGAGGTCGGGCTTGCCGTGGAGGTCGACGATAATCCTCCACCGGTCATGGGCGACCCCGATCGCCTCATCCAGGCGATTCACAACCTCCTGGACAATGCCATTCGCCACAGCCCGTCGCACGAAAGAGTACGGGTAAAGGTCGGAGCCAGGGGCAAGGGCGTTCAACTGGCAGTGATA
>JALGVG010000171.1 GCA_029819875.1 Candidatus Zipacnadia bacterium
CATCTGCCCAACGTCTTGTTGGAGCTGGGCGGCACTGATCCGGAGCGGGGGATGACCGAAAAGGCGGTGGCGGCGGTGGGCGCGGAGCGCGTCGTATTCGGCTCCGATGCCGATGGACGCAGTTTTGCCACCCAACTGGCCAAGGTGCAAGGGGCAGCCATACCGCCGCAGGACAAGCGCCTTATCCTGGGACAGAACGCGGCGAGGTTGCTTAGGCTATGATGATTGACTGCAATGCGAATATAGGCCCGTTTCCCTTCCGCCGCCTGCCATTGCAGAGCGCAAAAGAACTGGTAACAGAAATGGACAGGTTGCAGGTCAAGCAGGCATGGGTGGGGAATTTGGAAACAGCATTGCAGGTTGACCCGCGGCCGGCCAATGATGCCTTGCTTGCGGCGGTGGAGGACTATCGCGATCGCCTGGAGCCGCAGCCGACCATCAACCCGGCGATCAACAGCTGGGAACGGGAATTGAAGCGCTGCAGCCGCATCCATGGAGCAAAAAGTGTGCGGTTGTTTCCCAACTATCACGGCTACGGCCTAGAGGACGAACGGGTGGGCGAACTGGCCGAGGCGGCGGCAGCATACCAGGTGGCGGTGGCAATCTACGTGCGAATACTGGATGAACGCTGCCATCCGGTCGGCTGCGCAGTGGCGGCCGTGGACCTGGTGCCGCTGTGCCACGTAGCACCACGGTGGCCGGCTTGCCGATGGATAGTGTATAATGCACGCTTGCCGGAGGCATTGGCCTCGGCCGACCTGTTCCGGACCGCGCCGAATGTGTGGCTGGAGACATCGCACCTTGATGGCTTGGGGGCGGTGCGCGTGGCGATCGAGCAACTTGGCAGCGCCTCGCTGCTGTGGGGAACTTACCTGCCGGTCTTCTACGCGGAGGCTGCCGGCTTCAAGCTTCGGGAAGCTGAGTTGACAGCAAGCGAAAGGCTTGTTATAACCTCAAGCAACGCCAAACGTATTCTGGCAAGGGAATGACTGACACGTGTGTTCTGGAAGTAGCTTAACTCGTGCATTTCAAGCAGTGGAGGAAGCGGCATTGTCGAACCAAGTTGACGAAGTGTGGGAAACATTCAAAGAACGCCTCGATGCATTGATTGCTTCCTATCAGTCCCCCGAGGAATGGCGCATCGGCCACGGGAACCTGCGCCACGAGTACTCCGAGTGGCAAGACGACGATCAATGCAGTACCAACATCGCCATAGTGTATGAAACCCCGGGCGGCTCAACAACGCAGCTCAACTACACGTTCAATCACCAAACAGGTGAGTTCACGCACCTTGACGAGCATCTGGAACACCACATCGTCACCACCGACCCTGAGAAGGTACTGGAAGATATCAAGCAGCACATCGAGGGTATCAGCCGCAAGCGCATGGAAGCGCTGAAGGCGACCATCGACTCGTGGCTGGGCCAGGGCAAGATGCGCAGCCAGGTGTTTGCGGAACTGAACAAGTTGCTGCAATCGGAATTCCTCGGGGGCCGGGTTACTAGTGCCGAGCTGAAGGCAGGGATCCAGTACGTAGTCACCTGCTATGGCAAGAGGTCGGACGCAGGCACCGAGTAGGACATCGCCCTGCAATACAGTTACGAGGCTGGGAGGTCAACCCCCCGGGCGTGTACACTCGTCCTGCGTATAATCACACCGCACGGCATCTGTTGTAGGAGGCATTGTATAGTCCGGCAGCAAGCGACGCGAGACCCAACCGGACGGCGCATGCTCGCCACGCACGACAAGCATCTTACCACCCACCCCATCGTACCGTCTCTTACCCCGCTGACGACAGGCTAAGGGCTAAGGCTGCTTGCAGTCTTTGACCGCACCCAAGAGACGGCCAGTGGTGTGTTTCCCTTAACGAGCCGAGCGTTTTGTCGTGTCGGCCCGGTTCGAGGGCGGCTTTCGCGCAAGGTGAGGGTCTCCATCCAGTCGCAGGCGGAAGGTCGGCACTGCTTTCGGTCATGTTATGGTGCTGTGGCGGAAGACAGGCCAAGGCTTGATATTCAGTGGCGGGCCGGCCAGCGATGAGCCGGCCTATCGGAGGAGATGTCCGGTATGAAAATAGTAATAACCGGTGGCAGCGGGCAGGTCGGCTCCGTGACAGCGCAGCACCTGGCGCGCGATCACGAGGTGACCATCTTCGATATCCGTCCACCCAAGGAGCCGCTCGACAACGTTCGTTTTGTCAACGGAGACGTACTGGATACCGAACAAGTGCGCCAGGTGATACGTGACCACGACGCCGTGGTGCACCTGGCTATCCGCACCGGCTCGTGGACGGACGATGGCATCATGCTGACAAACGTGATGGGGACTCAACGAGTAGTGGAAGCGGCGGTCACCGCCGGCGCCGGCCGCGTGGTAATGGCCTCCAGCATGGGCGCATACGGTTTCTTGTACTGCGAAGGGCGCGTGAAGCCTCGCTATATTCCACTGGACGAGGAGCATCCCTGTACGCCTGCCGATGCTTACGGGTTGAGCAAGTGGCTTTCCGAGGAAATCTGCAGGCGCTATACGCGCTCGCACGGCCTGCAGACGGTGTGCCTGCGGCTGGTGGGAGTGTTTGACGATCGCATGTACAGCAGGATGCCGCTGCACCTGGACGCCCCCGAAAAGTACCGCGAGAGCCTGTGGTCATACGTGGACGTGCGCGACGTGGCGAACCTCATCGGCCGCGCCTTGACGACACCGGACATCGAACATGAGACGATATGCGTGTCGGCGGTGGACACGGCAGCAGCGCAGCCGACCCTGGAGTTGATGGCGCGGTTTTACCCAGAGACCGAGATCCGGGACGCCGGCTTGTGGGCCGATGACCCGTACCGCTCGCTGTGGAACTGCTCGCGGGCGGAGCGGGTGTTCGGATGGCGGCCGACGATAAGCTGGCGCAACCTGGCCGCGGCCACCGGCAAGACGCAGGAGGCGATGCGTTGAAGCGGGGTGGCGGGTGCCGGCGGCGGCCTATACCATGGCAAGCACTTCCGAACGCGAGGGCGGAGGGGCGTCCGCCGGGCGGCTGATCTTGAGAGCTGCCGCCGCGGAGGCAAAACGCCCCGCCTGCGGAGGCGACATGCCGGCCAGCAGTCCCGCCAGCAGGCCGGCATGGAAGGCATCGCCCGCTCCCACGTCATAGCAGACCTCGACGTGGTGGGCATCGATCCAGTATTGGTCATCGGCAGCGACCAACGCCCCCCGCTCCCCGCAGGTGACAGCCACCAGGCAGGGTCCCAGGGCCTGTACCCGTGTGGCCGCAGCCTGCGGATCAGCAGTGCCGACCAGCAGTTCCGCTTCCTGGTCGTTCATCAGCACAATGTCGGCCTTGGCCATGGCGCGGTGCTGGGCGTCTATGACCTCGGGAATAGAAACTTTCCACGAGGCCGGGCGATAGTTTACGGCGTAGCAGACTTGCACGCCCGCGGCCCGCGCCCGCTCAGCCAGCGCGAAGATCACTGAACGTAGCCGCGGGGCGCGGATCGTCGCCTCGGTGAAGTCAAAGAAGCGGGCAGCAGCAAGGGTGTCGGCAGCGACGGCGTCTGGGGAGAGAGTGGCCATCGGATCACTGTAGCCGGGGAAGCGATAGAAATAGAACGTCTTGGCACCCGACAGGTCCGCCCAGCAAAAAGAGCAGGGCGTGTACTGGCCGGGCACTTTTTCCATCAACTGCCGCTCGATGCCTTGTTCCGCCAGCCGGCGCAGCAGCCATTCGCCCAGTTCGTCGTCACCCACGCGGGTGATGAAACCCACCGAAACACCCAGATGCGCCAGGCAAATCGCAAAGTTTGCAGCCGAGCCGCTGGGCAGCGGCACCAGGCGCCGGGCTTCAACCAATGACTGGCCCGGCGTGGCAGGAGTAATCTCCACGAGGGCGGAGCCGACAACAATAACATCAGGCATGACGCACACCAACTGTGGACAACGACCACTGATACGGCAATTGGTGTTGCCGCATTGCAGGTAGGCTGCCGGTTGCCGGCAGGCTACTCGACGTGGATGTCAGCGGCAGGCGAATCGTTCTTGACGACGGTGCCGAAGCCGCTGATACGGTTGCCCCGGATGACCACATCGGAGGCATTGGCCCCGATATAGACGGCGCAGGCCGGCGCCTTGTCACCGCGCTCGTCGGATATCTCGTTGTTGTAGATGCGCGTGCCCTTGGTGAAGCCGTCAATCCAGATGGCCGCCCCCTGCGCGTCACTGTTGTTGAGCAGGCGGTTCTCTTCAAAGGTGCAGCGGTGGCCGGCATTGTAATCCGGTTCGTCACGCAGGTATATCCCGTATCCGGCATTGCCGGCTATCAGGTTGCCGCGGAACAGGTTGTCGGTGTCCTTGTGCCCGATGGATATGCCATGGGAGCCGTTGTCGTGGATGTTGTTCTCGACGAAACGGCTGTGGGCCACGCGCCAGCAGAGGAACAGGCCCACGCCGCCGTTGTCATATACCTCGCAGTTTTCGACAACCGTATGGTGGCTGCCCGAACCGGGGTGAAGTCCCAGGCCCGTGTTGCCGTGGGAGGTGCAGCCCGTGACAGTGGTGTAGGGGCTTACCTGCCAGCTCATGCCATCGCCGTTGAAGTTGCGGGCCACGCAATCTTGTATCCGGCAGTGCTCGGACATGAAGAAGAAGATGGCGCCTCCCCGGCAGCCGTTAAGCAACGGGTTGTGCTCCTTGTTGCCCTCGCAGATGATATTGACGACCGCGGCATTGTTGCAGTTGTAAGCCGCCACCAAGGGGAAGGTGTTCTGTACTATCGCCCCGCCGGCCACCGTGTAATCAGACCCATCTACCGGCTTGTCCAAGACCAGGTCATTGCCTTCGATGGCGACAATGGTGCGCACGTTGTCAAAGAAGCCGCGCGGCTCAGGGGCGGCCTGCAAGGTAACCCCCCACCCCACCTGCCACTCGGAAGGGTCGGCCACCTTCACGCGGTTGTAGTAGAAGCCGCAGTCCGAGATCAGGTTGCGGACGATGGCGTCGTTCTTTTTGAGCACCACCTTGCCCTCGCCCCGCAAGGTCACGTTGTCGCGCAGGAAGACGGAGTTGTAACATGTGTACTCGCCCTCCTTGATGACCACCTCTCCCCCGCCTTCGCTGGCGACCTTGTCAATTGCCGACTGGATTGCAAAGTTATCGTTTCCCACAATGTCTGCCTCCCTTGGACCGACAGTCAATGAAACCGCCCGTGCACCTGACGGCACCGCAAGCAGAATGCACGCTGCTATTATCAGAACCATCATGCGGCCACCCATGGCTCTACCCCCTGTCGTGGAGTGATATGTCCACGCCTGCGCTATATTCGCCGGCGGCGGTCACCAACCCTCCCAATCTCCCTGCAACGCTGCATTCTCCCAGCCCGTGGCCCTGATGATCTTCCAGTCACGTCCCCGCCTGGCCAGGTCAACCGACAGGCTCAAGTGCTGCGGCGCGACGTCATAGCCTTCTGTCTGCACGTCTACCTCCAGCTCGGCGCGTGCCCAACCGCCTCGAATTTGCAGTGAACGCAGGCTGGGGACGACGATAATTCGGCCGCTGCTTCGCAAGCCCTCGATGGCCAGCTGCCGCAGCTCGCGCTTGGTGAAAGTGCCGTCGTTGTAGTCGTCAGCAACCAGGCGCATGAGGGCGGCGGCGTTCTTGGTGTTTACTGCATACGCGGCGTCGAGGAACAATTGCTTGACCCGCTCTTCATCTGACAGCGGCGGCCGGCGCAAGTTGATGAACAAGGCGACGGCTATGACTAACAGTACCGCGGCTGCTGCAACAACTGCCGATGTTCTCGACACATTGCATCACCCCACTTACTGTACCCCATGCGGCAGCAACGTGCAACAATTCGGGTACTGCAGCCGCCTGCAGCAGGGTAACGGGGGCGGGCGGAGAATGTTTACCCGTTGCTTGTGGCTGCAAGTCACAGACTCGTCGAACATGGTGTCAGTGACGAGAGCCGAGGAGGGGCATGGCCGATGCGGCCGCCGCTGCCACTTAAGATTGGAGATGTCGTGCGACTGAAAAAGGGGCATCCCTGCGGTGCCAATGAATGGGAGATCATTCGCCTGGGTGCCGATATCAGGCTGAAGTGCCGAGGGTGCGGGAGGACAATCATGATACCCCGCTCGCGCCTGGAACGCCGGATCAAGGGGTTCGTGCGGGACGAGCAGTCATGACCGGGCGCTGCCCGCGAGGCGGCGACAGGGCGGCAGCAGAAGAAGGACACGCACGCAGTATCAATGCTCGTTCAAAGGAGTCAACAACAATGCCGACAGTGGAAACCACGGTAGTAATCAAGGCGCCGGTTGAGAAGGTCTACGAGCTGGCGCGCGATATCGAGAGGTTCCCCCAGTTCATGGAGGACGTCGAGGAGGTCGAGGTGCTGGAGCAGACCGCCGATCGACAAGTGAGCCGCTGGGTGGGAAACGTGAAGCAAGTTCAACCGCCGGATACAGTGGACAGAGGAAGATTTCTGGGATCCGCAGGCGCGCCGCTGCGAGTTCCGCCAGATCGAGGGCGACTTCTCAGCCTACAGCGGAGTATGGGAATTCCGGGCCGTACCCGAGGGCACGGAAGCGTACTTGCAGATAACGTACGAGTACAACATCCCGCTGATTGGGCCCCTGATAAAGAAGATAGTCCACAAGATGATGCAACAGAACATTGACAGTATGCTGGCCGCCCTCAAGGCCGAGGCCGAGAAGGGCTAGCGGGCCGAGGTGTGACCGCCGGCCGGCACTGTCGGCAAGACCCACCGACGGCATGTTATGGGAGGCAGGTGAATTGCATGGCAACATATCCGGTTCGTCTTGGTTATGTGGGGGTCGGAGGGTATGGTGAGGCGCCGCTGCGCGGCAGCAGCCAAACGCAGTTGGTGGAGATAGTGGGAGTTTATGACCTGGCGGCGGAGGTGGCCGAGGCCCAGGCCGAGCGATACCAATGCAAGGTGTGGGACAGCTACGAGCAACTGCTGGACGATGACGCGGTGGATGGAGTGGTATTGACGCTGCCGCCGGACGAAAATCGCCGGCACGTAGAGATGGCTGCCGCCGCTGGCAAGCACTGTTACGTGGCCAAGCCGATTGCCGTAACAGTCGCCGAGGCACGCGCCATGCGGCGGGCTTGCGAGGAGGCCGGCGTCGTGCTGATGGTAGGGCACAACGACCGGCGCAGGGGCGAGGTCCGCCAGGCGAGGCGGCTCATCGAAGAAGGCAAAATCGGCCAGCCGCTGATGTTTGAAGGGAACTTTTCGCACCTAGGGGGCTTTAGCCTGACACCGGACAAGTGGCGGGCGCAGCGCGACCGGTGCCCGGTTGTGCCGCTGATGATGCTGGGTATCCACGTCATTGACAGCATGATCTACCTGCTGGGGCCGGCCACGACGGTCAAGGC
>JALGVG010000017.1 GCA_029819875.1 Candidatus Zipacnadia bacterium
GCTGTCCGCCACCTCAACGACCACCTCCGACTGCTGCGGCTGCACGGTAATCGTCAGCGTCCCGCCGTCGGGCATCGCTCGGCAGGCGTTGGCAAACAGGTGCGTGAAGGCTTGTGTCATCTGCTCGGCATCTATTGACAACAACGGCTGCTGTGCGCTCCACCGCCTTTGCACCTGCACGCCTGCGGCGGCCAGTTCATCCGCCATCACCTCCAGCGCCTGCTTGATGGGGGTTACTGGCACGCGTCTGGTGGCTGACGCTGGCTTGCCCGAACTGCAGCAGCTCGCTGCTTATCGCCACACCCCGCCTGACACATTGCTCCACTGCTCGCCCCAGTTCGCGGTACGCCTCGATTGTGTCCACCATCATTGCGGCGTCCATCTGGCACTTGATGGCGAAAAGCAGGTTATTGAACTCATGCGCGATACCGCTGGCAAGTTGCCCGATGGCCGCCAGGCGCCTGCTTTGCTCACCCTCCGTCTCTGTGCTCGCCGGCACCGTGAGGGCATGAATGACCTGCCGGGCGGTTCCGGTCTCGTCGCGCATCAAGAACCCGCTTATCACCACCTCCTCGCTGGAGCCGTCCTTCCGCTCGCATCTGGTTCTTATGCTGTGGCCTTGCAGGTCTCGCTGCACCACGTCGCCGATGTAAGATTGCAGTTGTTCACTCTCCACCGGCAGCGGCTTGCCTAGCATCTCCGCGGCGCTGAAGCCCGTCAACTGCTCGCAACCGCCCCACCACGCCTGCAGGCGCCCTTGCATGTCCGTGATGGCGATCGCCGCTGTCGCGTATCCCTCGCCTCCGGCACGGCTGTGTGCTTGCATCGTCTCACCCTTCTTCTGTTCATCTCCCCCCAAGGCAAGTCTATGCAGGCTCATCGCCCTCCTCCGGCCACTACCCGCCGTATTTTCCCGCGGCTTTGATGTCGCGCAGGGAATGCAGTGTCGGCGTGTACTGCGGTTGTAGGTGAGGTCTGTCGTGGAGCCGGGTCTTGAGTGCCTTCTGCGGACATTCTCAGCCCCCCACCCGTCCGCTGCCCGGCTGCTGTCGTAGGCTAGCCGCCCGACACTGCCCCTGCAGGTGCTGCCTCAACAGGCGCAGCCAGGCTCTTTTCGGCGATTGCCAGCTTGCTGCGCACCTTGCAAACCAGTGTGTAAGCTATATATACCCGCTTGGAGGCATAGTCATCCTCGCTTAGCATACGAACAAGCCGGAAACCGTTGGTAACGGTCCGGGTCACTCCCGGCAGTGCCAAGGTAGCCGCGATAAGCCGGTTCACCTCGTCGAATTGCTCGCTGTGACGTTCGATTGCCACCGCCTTCGCCTTCGTGCAGACCGGGCACTTGGGATTGTTGCACTTGCCAGGCGTATGGCCGCTGAGCATCTGGTCCGGGTAGTTGCGCGCATTGGAGCGCTGCCAGGCGATGTCCGAGATAAGGGCGATGGCCAATCTCGTCTTCTCGTCGTTGTATCCGGGTATTACCTGCTGCTTGCCGTCGGCCCCTTCAACGGTCTGCGTCTGTTCGGGCATCGCCCGCACGCGCGCCAGGTAATCGAGCACTACGCTTGTTATGGCCCAATCCTGGCCGGGCACCTTGCTCAGCCGCGCCGCCCGCTCCGCAGCCGCCAGCTCTCGCTTGGCCTCGCTGCCCGCCATCGGGTTGTCCATGTGGATGGTCGGTTCGGCCAGCGGGAAGAGGCGCTTGAAGTTGGCCTTCCACAGCCCGGCGACTTGCCTGGTGCTCTTGCCGTAGATCCGCGCGTCCATGGGGTAACAGTGCAATAGGAACGTCTCACCGATGCCCACTGACCACAGTCCGTCGATTTTGCGCGCCCACATCTTCGGCTCGCCGACATCTTCCACGGAAATGGCGTCTGCAATGCGCTGATCTATCTTGCTCGCACGCTCCCGCACGCTGGTAAACTCCCCGGGGTCCTTGATGCGGGCTACCACCTGCCCGGCCAGCACGATGTCTTCCACCGCCGTCAACGCGCTTGCCTGGAAACTGCACAACATGCCTATCACTAGTAAGGCAATTGCAACGATTCTTGCTGCCATTGTGTGACCTCCTTGGCTTGCTTCCTATGCGGCCGCTTTAACAAAGACTGCGACCGGCCACATTGTGTCAGTCTTCTTTTTAGACGCCTCTTATGGCCTTGCGTTCCCTCGATTTACAGTGCCGCTATTGCAAGCAGTCCCTGTCCGCTTGCAGCAACGCACCCGGCCGCAGGGCGCATGCCGGCACTTGTCCGTTGCAAGCAAACGCCCCACCTGCTGTGGGGCTGGTACCAGACACCGTGTTGCCGTCACGGGGGGTATTGTACGATTCATATCGTGAGTCGGTCAACACCCTTCGCTGAGAGCTTGCTGTTGTTTGCACTTGCGTCCGGCGCCAGTATCTGGTATACTGTGATTGAAAATAGGATACAGGCGATGACGGGGACGAGTAGGTGCAATACGAGCCTTTGAGCGAGCCAGGGACGGTGCGAGCCTGGCGGCCACGATTGCATCGAAAATCACCCCCGAGCTGCGGACCGAACGGCCCTACACAACCTGCCTGCCGGCAGCAATCTCAGGCCCAGTAGACTCCGCCGGATCTTCCACCGTTATCCGGAAGCTGGCATCGGCGCCGCCGGCGCCCGTGCCGGGGCAAGAGGGCAAGTTGCGCATACTTGCCAAGCAGAGTGGTACCGCGGACTGCTATCTTGGGGTTCGTCTCTGTCTGAGGCGAACCCTGTTTGTCTTTTGCAACCGGAACATGCATAACCAGCGGGGTGACCGAGCATGAAACAGGTTGATATCTACGACACGACCTTGCGCGACGGCAACCAGGCCGAACAGATTTCCTTCAGCGTCGAGGACAAGCTGCGCATCGCCAGGCGCCTGGACGAGTTCGGCATTGCTTTTATCGAGGGCGGATGGCCCAATGAGACCAATCCCCGGGACCGCGAGTTTTTCGCCCGCGCCCGCGACCTTCAGTGGTCCAATGCCAGGATAACCGCCTTCGGTTCCACCCGCCGCCCGGGTATCGCTCCCGAGGACGACCCCAACCTCCAGCAACTGGTGGCCAGCGGCGCACCGGTCATCGTCATTTTCGGCAAGTCCTGGACCATGCACGTCACCGAGGTGCTGCGCACTGACTTCGAGGAAAACCTGCGCATGATAGAAGACTCGGTGGCTTATCTCAAGCAACATGTTGATACTGTCTTCTTCGATGCCGAACATTTCTTCGACGGCTTCGAGGCCGACGCCGGCTACGCCATGGAAACGCTGAACGCCGCCTTGCGCGGTGGGGCTGATCTGGTCTGCCTTTGCGACACCAACGGCGGCACGCTCACCTGGCGCCTGGAAGAGATACTGGCTGCCGTGTTCAGCAAGCTGGATGTGCCGTTAGGAATCCACTGTCACAACGACTCCGGCCTGGCGGTGGCCAACAGCCTCGCCGCCGTCCGCGCCGGCTGCGTGCAGATCCAGGGCACCATCAACGGCTACGGCGAGCGTGCCGGCAACGCCAACCTCTGCAGCATCATCCCCACCCTGGAACTGAAAATGGGCTATCGGTGCCTCCCCGAGGGGAAGCTGCCCGAAATAACCTCCCTGTCTCGCTATGTGGCTGAATTGGCCGTGGTGCCTCACGACCACCGCCAACCTTACGTCGGGGCCTCCGCCTTCGCCCACAAGGGCGGAATGCACATAAACGCTGTACTCAAAACTCCGGTCTCATTCGAACACGTACCTCCTGAAACCGTGGGTAACCAGCGCCGCTTGTTGATGTCCGATCAGGCGGGGCGCACCACCGTGTACGAAAAACTCCAGCGCCTGTGGCCGGATCTGAAGCGCGATGATCCGCTGGTCGCCGAGGTCTTGGCCCAGGCAAAGCTCCTCGAGCATCACGGCTACCAGTTCGAGGCGGCCGAAGCTTCCTTCGAACTGCTGGCCAAGCGTGCCAGGGGCGAATTAGTCAAGCCCTTTGACCTACACGGCTTCCGCGTCACCGTCGAAAAGCACAACGAGCAAGACGCTCCCTATTCGGAAGCAACCGTCCGCATCGAGGTGAACGGTGACATGTTCCACACCGCCGCCGAGGGCGCAGGCCCTGTCAACGCCTTGGACAAGGCGTTGCGCAAGGCGCTGCAGGAGAAGTATCCCCAACTGGCCAACCTGCGCCTCACCGACTACAAGGTCCGCGTGCTGGATGCCAAGCGCGGCACCGCCACCGCCGTCCAGGTGCTCATCCAGACGCGCGACGACACCGACGGCACGGAATGGGGCACGGTGGCGGCTCACGAGAACATCATCGAGGCCAGTTGGCAAGCCCTCGTCGACAGCATCGTCTACGGCCTGCTCAAGTACAAGCGCCATCCGGGAGGCGATAAGGAACAATCGCCGTAGGACAACGCAACAATCACCCCGAATAATCCTTACAATAGATGACCTGCACCCAGGCAAAAGCGGCCGAGTTGTCCCCCGATCTTGTTTCGGGTTCAACAGCCAGCCGCGAGGAGGACCTGCCATGATTAGATTAGTGCCCTTCTTGTTCATCTGCTGCTTGGCTTCGGCTTTATGGGCCGCCCCGGGGTTGAGAGTAATCAACAAGGGCAGCCCTCGGGCCTGCCTTAGCTACAACGGCAAGCCGCTGTTTGCCTTCGGGCCGATGAATGAACACATCATCTGGCAGGTGAAGCTGGGCTCGGAGCTGTACGACGTCCGCGCCTGGGCCCGCTGGCAGAAGGCCAACGGCATGAATTATGTGCGCTGCTATCCGGCTTCGGGTTATGGCTGGACCCGTGAAATCGCGGACCATCCCGACTACCTTTTCCCGTTTGAAAAGGCCAGTACCGACCCACTGAAGTTTGACCTCTCGCGCTTCAATCCGGCTTACTGGAGCAACTTCCGCGCCGTCGCCCAGACCCTCAAGCGCAACGGCATCATCGTCCACCTGCAGGTCTTCCAGCTATGTTACTTCGAAACCGCCCCCGGCGGCGAGTTGCGCTGGCCGTACAACTTCTGGAACCCTCTCAACAACGTCAATGAATTTGCCCGCAGCATGCGCCCCAACGGTGGTGGCCACCATCCCATCATCGAGCAGGTTGCCGACGGCCGCCATCCCGGCCTGCGCGAGCACTATCTGCAATACCTTGACCACTTGCTGGCCGCCGTCGGTGACCTTGGCAACGTCTTCTTCGACCTTTCCAACGAAATGGGCGACGGCGGTATTGACCTGCGCCTCGCCAAGCAGTGGGTGGACCTCACCCTCGACCATATCGAGGCGTGGGAACGGCGGACAGGGCACGATATTCTCGTCGGCCAAGACATGGCCAACTTCCCCGACCCCGACTACTTGATGACCCATCCGCGCATGGACCTGATCATCGCCCACGGCAACCACTTGTGGCACGACTGGACCCGCTATCGCAAGCCGGTAGTGATAGTCAACTCCAATGACGGCCGCTACCTGGGATATGCCGATGAAAGCCAGCCGGACCGTTTCGCCCGCTTCCGCAAGCTGCACTGGCGCGCACTGCTTGCCCGCGCTCAAGGCCTGGGAGACTACCAGAAGAACTGGCGCGTGCAACCCGGCAGTTTCCCCCAATTCGATCGCGACGCGCGCCTGCTGCGCGCCTTCTTCAATTCGTTGCTGGATTATCCCAATCTACTGCCCCACAACGAGTGCATCGGCTCGGCGCCCGGTGCCGAGAAATACTGCCTCGCCTCCAGCCGTGAGGCTATCATCTACATGGCCTCAGGACCGCGCTCGGCAAGCGTCGCCTATGGCCCCGGCACGCTGGTACTGGGCAACCTGCCCCTGGCCGGCCGCCGCGTACACGTGATGGTATACAGTCCCACCACCGGCCCTCTGTCTCACTCAACCCAGGCGCTTGCCGCAGGCACATTGAAGATCGAGCTGCCGGCCTTCACCGACGACCTCGCCGTGCACCTGGTGGCGCAGCCCTGAACCGGGGGCTTCGTCCGCGGCACGCCCCGCTTGCCTGGCTCTTGCGTGGCATGGGCGCTGCTGAATGAGGTATAATCTGTAGCCGGCACAGCTTACAGACTCGCTCACTTGCCGGCCCCTAGTGTCTGGTAGACCATGGAAGGCAACCTGGTAGTCACCACCTCTCGAAAGGCAACGCCCGAGCTTGTCGCCTGCGCACAGCAATGGGCCGAGCGGCTGCAGGCTGCCTACGTGCCCAGGGCCGGCCACAGTCTCCGGGAACTGGCGAGCCTGGCCGGGGCCCGCGGTGTGCTGGTGGTGGCGGAGGGCGACAACGTCGTCTATCACGAGCCGACCGAGGGCGTGGAGTACTTTTTCCATCCCAACTTGGCCCGCCTGCGTATACACAACATCAAGACCGGCCGCGGGGACCCCATGGTCACCGCCATGCAGTTGGGCGCAGGTGACCGGGTGTTGGATTGCACCCTGGGACGCGGCACCGACGCCATCATTGCCTCCTGGGCGGTGGGCGAGAGCGGGCGGGTGGTAGGGGTAGAGGTCGTCCCCCTCCTTGCGCAGCTCACGATCCATGGCTTGCGCACCTACCCCGAGCCAAGTGCCGAGGTAAGAGCGGCCATGAGGCGTGTATGTGCCCTGCAGGCCGATCACAACGACTTCCTGCAGCGCCAGGCCGATAACAGCTTTGACATCGTCTACTTCGACCCCATCTTTGACCGCCCCGTCGATACCGCCGCCACCATGCGGCCGCTGCGTCACCTCGCCGCCCCCGGGGCCGTGACCCGGCAGGCCCTTGCCCAGGCGCTGCGCGTGGCCGCCCGGCGCGTTGTCATCAAGCAACGGCGCGACAGCCCGCTGTGGCGGCAACTGCCGCCCGATGCGGTCATTGCCGGCCACAACAGCCGCATTGAGTACGGCCTCTTCAACGCCGATTGACAGTTGCCGGCAAGCGTGCCGGTTTGCCGCCGCATGGCCGTCCCGGCCCTGCTCACGAACCGCCGGCCGGCTCGTCGCTTGCGCGTCGCCCGCTATGCTGGTACAATTCAACTTGCTGTAGCTTGCAATATATCGGAGTGACTGTAGATGGCTTGGCAACCATGCATTGGATTGGAAGTACACGTCGAACTGGCTACCGAATCGAAGATGTTCTGCGGCTGTCGCAACGAGTTTGCCGCTCCCCCCAACAGCCTGTGCTGCCCGGTGTGCCTGGGGTTGCCCGGCTCGTTGCCGGTGCCCAACCGCAAGGCCGTCGAATACGTTATCCGCACCGGCCTTGCCCTCAACTGCCAGGTGGCGGAAACGTGCCGCTTCGCCCGCAAGAACTACTTCTATCCCGACCTGGCCAAGAACTTCCAGATCAGCCAGTACGACGAACCGCTGACCTATGGCGGCTATATTGAATTTGTCGCCGATGGCGAGCCTGTTCGCATTCGTATCCGCCGTGCCCACCTGGAGGAAGACACCGGCAAGAACATCCATCTGCCCGACGGCCGCAGCCTGGTGGACTACAACCGCTGCGGTGTTCCCCTCATGGAGATAGTCACCGAGCCTGACTTCACCACTGCCGAGCAGTGCCGCGTCTACCTGCTGGAGCTGCGCTCGCTGCTGCGTTACCTCGAAGTCTCGGAGGCCAACATGGAGGAGGGCCAGTTGCGCGCCGAGCCGACCGTCAATCTCATCAATTCACAAACCGGCCAGCGGACACCCAAGGTCGAAATCAAGAACCTCGCCTCCATCAAGGCCGTCCACGATGCCGTCCAGTACGAAATCAACAGGCAGTTGCACGCCGTCGAGCATGGTGAGGAGATGTTCCAGGAGACCCGCCGCTGGAACCAGCAGCGGGGTATCACGACGGTAATGCGGCGCAAGGAAACAGCCGACGATTACATGTACTTTCCGGAGCCGGACCTGCCACCCCTTTCACCGGATCCGCAGTGGGTGGCGCAGATACGTGCTTCCCTGCCCGAACTGCCCCAGCAGCGCCGCGCACGCTTCATCTCCCAATACGGCCTGCCGCAGTATGATGCCGAGGTCCTTACCGCCAGCAAGTCAACTGCCGACTATTTCGAGGCGGTTGCTGCCGCATGTGCAGATGCCAAGGCCGCCAGCAACTGGGTGATGGGCGATGTCCAGGCCTACCTCAACGAACACAACCTTGACATCACCAGCTTCCCCCTTGAACCGCAACGATTAGCCGGCCTGATCAATCTAATAAACGAGGGCGTAATCAGCAGCAAGATCGCCAAGCAGGTCTTCCCGGAGATGATCGCGACCTCTCGCACCGCCGAACAGGTTGTCGAGGAAAAGGGTCTCAAGCAAATAGACGACGCGGGGCAACTGGAGGCCGTCATCCAGGAGGCGATCGCCGCCAATCCCAAGGCCGTCGAGGACTTCAAGAACGGCAAGCAGAAGGCGCTCGGAGCCCTGGTCGGTTTTGTGATGCGGCAGACCAAGGGCCAGGCCAACCCCCAGCTCGTCAACCAGATGCTCCGACAAAAGCTGGGTGCCTGAACTATCGCGCCCACAAAGCCGTGACAGAGGAGGCCGATGGACAGATGAATAGCAAATTCCCGGCACTATTGCTCGTGCAGGTGCTGTTGATATTGGCTGTTTGCGCTGTCGTTGTTCCCCCGGCTTGTGCCGCGCCCGAGCCGGGGCCGGTCCGGACCGCCGTCCGTACCTTCTTGCAGGGTCTGATCGCCAGGGACGCCGGCCTCGTGCAGGCCTCCGCCCATCTGCCTGCCCTGCTGGTGTACGGTTCACCGAGCAGCGACCGGGGCCGGGTCCTTACCCTCAAGCCGCAGGGCTTGTCGCGGCAACTGGCTGCCCTTCCTGCCGTGCCCGGCGGCCAGGCGCTGCCGAACGCCGTCAGCCCGGCACTGGCCGTCACCTTCCTGGGCAACCACGTCGCCGTGGGAATCCTCCATCCGCGGCCCCGGCCTGGAGCCGGCACCGCCGGCGGCTGTGCAGCCTTGCTCGGCAGACCTCCTCGCCAGGATTGGAAGGTGGTGTGCTTGATTGTCGGGCCTGCCAATGCGCCCCTCTCTCCCCAGGTGCCGGCCATCAAGCAGGCGCTGGGCACCTTCTGGCAGGCCCTGTTCAACAACGACATGGAACTCATGCAACAGGCGGCGCACCTGCCGTACGCTGACGTGGAAAACGAAAAAGGCGGTGCCGACATCCAGATTATCACCGCCCGGTTGCTCATGCAGCTTCAGGCTGCCGCCAGCCGCTTGAACGAAACCGGCGGCGGCCAGGAGCCGCTGGATGCCAACTTGCTCGTCAACAACCTGCAAGTACGCTTCTTCGGCCGTGGAGCAGCCGTTGCCCTATATTCATCGGCACTCGATGAATTCAGCAACAAGCCGCAGGAGTGCGCTATTGTCGCCCGCAATGACCAGGGCAAATGGCAGGTAGTGGCAGTGGGGTCCGACTAGGCCGCCGCCCGGCCCTCGCCCCGGCCAGCTGCTCTCCCTGCCGGCTGGCTAGTTGCCGCCCGACAGGCAGACCGGCGCAGGCTTGCAAGCACTTCTACTTGTCCAGGAGCAGCAGCGATGACAGACCAGCAATCGGTGATCTTCCAGCCCGGTCCGGGCGCCGACGTGATCGTAGCCGGCGGCGGCCCGGCGGGAGTGTGTGCCGCCATCGCCGCGGCCGAGCAAGGAGCCGATGTACTGCTCATAGAACGCTACGGCTTTCTCGGCGGCATGGCTACCGCCGGGCTGGTTAACCCGTTCATGACCTACTGGGCCGGCGCCCAGCAGATAATCAAGGGCCTTTTCCAGCGCATTTTGGAGGCCCTCGACGCGCGCGGTGCCCGCCTCGCCACCGGCCCGGGCGGCTGCGACCCCTTCGACCCCGAGCAGATGAAGCTCGTTCTCCTGCAACTGTGCCTGCAGGCAGGTGTGCGGCTTCGCCTGCACACCATGCTGGCCGGCGCTGAGGTCCACGACGGCGTCGTTCACGCATTGTACGGATGCAGCAAGTCCGGCTTTGAGCGCTTCGCCGGTGCGGTGTTCGTGGACTGCACCGGCGACGGGGACATCGCTGCCGCCGCCGGCGCGGAGGTGATGATGGGACGCGAGCAAGACGGCCATTGCCAGCCCATGACGCTGAATTTCCGCATGGCGGGCGTTGATGAGCGGCGGATGCCCGACCGCGCCACCATCAACCGCCTTTACGATGCCGCCAAGCAGCGCGGAGAGATTGACAACCCCCGCGAAAACGTGCTGTTCTTCCCCACCACTCGGTGCGGGGAGTTTAACTTTAACACCACTCGCGTGGTAATGCTCAATGGCACCGATGCCGATGAGCTGACGCAGGCGGAAATACAGGGGCGCAAGCAGCTGCAGCAAATGGTAGACTTCCTGCGCCGCCGGGTGCCGGGCTTTGAAAATGCCTACCTTGCGGCCTCCGGCACGCAAATCGGGGTGCGCGAAACCCGCCGCATCAAGGGAGATTATATCCTCAGCGGCGACGACGTGTTAGGGGCGCGCAAGTTTGCCGATGGGATCGCCCGCGGCTCCTACGACGTGGACATCCATAACCCGGCCGGTACCGGCACTGTCATCAAGTCACTGCCCGAGGGCGAAAGCTACGACATTCCCTACCGCTGCCTGACGCCCTGCGGCTTGACCAACCTGCTGGTCGCCGGCCGCCCCATCTCGGCGGACCATGCCGCCCACTCGTCGCTGCGCGTGATGCCCATCGCCATGGCCATCGGCGAGGCAGCCGGCGTGGCCGCCGCCATGAGCGTCCCGACCCGCGATGTCCGGCAGGTCGACGTCGGCAGGCTCCGGCGGCAACTGCTCGGGCGGGGAGTGAGCCTCTCCGACGGCCCCGGGGGGTGACCGATATGCTCTCGGCACTATCGGCGGCGTTCGCAGTTTTCGCGCTCATCGCCCTGCCGATCGTGCTTGGCCTCTGTTGGTGGGTGGCCTTCTCCATGCTCATGGACAAGGCCATCACGGCTGTGGAGTTTGTCATCTACCTGGGCATATCGCTGGGCGTGGTGCTGGAAGCCTTCGCGCTGTCCGGCACCCCTGTCTTCCCTGTCCTGGCCCTGGCGGCCATGGCCTTTCCCGTCGCCCTCCCCGTGGCCGGTTGGCTGGCTGAGAAGCTGGCGCGTGAGCGCATGTACCTTGAAGATATCGCTCACTACCAGGCCGCCGTTGCCCTGCATCCTGACGTCCCTTATTTCATCCGCAAGCTCGCCGACGTCTTCTACGACAGCCGGCAGTGGGCATTGGCCAAGTATTACTACGAGCAGTACTACAAGCGCACTTCCGACAAGCGTGTCAAGTACCGCATTGACAGGTGCCAAGCCATGCTGGCCGGCAAACAGGTTCCCTGCCTCAAGTGCCCCCATTGTGGTGCCGAAACCCCCCGCCGCCTGCCGTTGTGCATCTACTGCAACCAACCGTTGCCGGAAACATCTGCGCTGGCGAAGGTATTGCGTGTCCGGCGGGGAATAAGGCCCTTACTGTGGGGAGTGCTGGGCGTTTCCGTGGTCGGGATTGTGTTGTCGCTTCTTAACCCGGCGCATCTTGTGCTTGCTACCGGCCTGTGGATACTGGCAATTGCAGGGGTGTTCGTCTATACCCTCGCGCGGCTCGGCTACTCTTGACCAGCTCACCGCTCGCCGAAGCCCTGAGCAACCGAATATTTATCGAACCAATAGGCACCTATGCCGTCTAACCTTTAAGAAGTCTTCTCGTTCTTGTGCACCTATACAATAGGCGGTTGAGTCGTTCACTACGCTCAGTGAGAAGGTGACTGTGATGATCGGATTGAAGGAGAAATTCGTTGACACAGTCCTGAATCTGGCTAGCGACGAGGAACGGTTGGTATCGAATCTGCGCAATATTGCGCGCATTGGTAAGTACATCGCCCCCGCCACCCATCGCGACCAGCTCCAGCGGCTTGAATGGGCGGTTGACCATGATCATCCGGCCATTGACCTGATTCGCAGGATTATCCGCGAGGCCGACCCGCATTTCTTGCGCGGTTTCGTGACCCTGTTCATGGAACATGCGTGGGCAGGCTCCAAGCAACGCAAGGCCTTCGAGCGGGAGCACGGCATAGCACCCCCCTCCTTCGTGGTGATTTCACCCCTGGCTGCGTGCAACCTCAAGTGCGTAGGCTGCTACGCCGGCGCGTACGGCCACAAGGAGCCCCACCTTTCTTATGACGACATGGTAAAGATCATCGAAGAAGTGCGGGGCTGGGGGACCAGGTTCATCACTATCTCGGGCGGAGAGCCGACCCTGTACTGGAATCGCATCAAGGATGACACCAAGGGGCTGAGGGACATCTGCCGCGAGTACAGCGACATGGTCTTTTTGATGTACACCAACGGCACGCTCATTGACGACCGGATGGCCGCCGAAATGGCCGAACTGGGCAACATCACCCCCGCAATCAGCGTGGAGGGCTTCAAGGAGCAAACCGATGCGCGCCGCGGCGAAGGCGTCTTTGAGCGCGTGATGCAGGCCATGGACGCGCTGCGGGCCGCCAGGGTCTTTTTCGGTGCCTCGGTCACCTACACGACGCAGAACTTTGACATCGTCAGCTCCGACGAATTCCTCGACATGCTGATAGACAAGGGCTGCTTCTACGCCTGGTACTTCATGTACATACCCGTCGGCCGTTCGCCGGATATCTCGCTGATGATAACACCGCAGCAGCGGGAAATAATGGCCCGCAAGACCTGGGAGTGGCTCAATTCGCGCCCCATCTTTGTGGCTGACTTCTGGAACTCGGGCCCCATGGTCAAGGGCTGCATCGCCGCCGGCAGGCCCAATGGGTACCTGCACGTCACCCACCAAGGCGATATCTGCCCGTGCGTGTTCATGCTCTATTCGGCGCACAACATACATGAGACCGATTCCGACACACCGCTGCTGGATGCCGTCAAAAGCGACTTCTTCGCGATGATTCGCAAAGGGCAACTGGAAAAGGAGAACAACCCGCTGGCGCCTTGCCAGATTGTTGACCATCCCGAGGTGCTCAAGGAAGCCGTGGAAAAGACCGGGGCGCGTTCAACCCAGGAAGGTCAAACTATTCTCACCGACCTGCATCCCTTCATCCGCCAGCGGGCCCAGGAATGGTGCCAGATTGCCGACCGCCTGTGGACGCAAAGCGGCCTTTACAAAGGCTACGCCAAGGAATACGCCGACGGCCGCTGGCTGCTGCCGGGCTAGCCGGGGGCCGTCGGAGCCGCAAGGCGCCAGCCACAAAGAGGAATAGCCAATGCGATTAGATGATATGAAGCCCCCGCCGGGGCCGAATCCGATGCACAACCTAAGGTTCTGGCTGAATCTTCCCAACTTCATAAAGTTGTATTGGCGGCTGTTCAACGACAAGCGTGTGTGGCTGTTGCCCAAGCTCTTGCTGGTGGCGGGCCTGCTGTACTGGATAATGCCGCTGGACCTCATCCCCTGGGTGCCGCAAATCGCGTGGATTGACGATACCATAGTCCTGGCCATAGCGTTGTACAGTTTCATTAAGCTCTGTCCCCGCAGGATCGTCCAAGAGCATGTGGAGTTAATCGCCCAGGGCGGTTAGTCACTTGACAGCGGGGAGGTTCAACCAGCTTGGCTCCACGGATTCGTGAGTTCAACTGGCGCACGGACCGCCATGCCGTCTTGAGCTTTCAACGGGAGGTCTACGAGCGAAATTTCCCCGGCTTTGTCTCCAACAAGGCCTTCATGCGTGACTTCGCCAGGCAGGTACGCAGCGCGGTAAATGCATGGGCCGAAAAGATGTGGGTGCTGGAAGACAACGGCCGGGTGTGTGGCTTTCTATGGGCTGCCCTCATAAGCACGTTAGTAGATCCGTGCGTGGGGTATATTAAGAATATATACGTCGCCCCGCACCTGCGCAGGCAAGGCTGGGGGAAGGCTCTCCTGGCGACCGCCGAGGACTGGTTCGTGGCCAACGGTGCTCCCAAGGCGGCCCTCGATGCCAGCGCCTGCAACGAGGAGGCTGTGGGCCTGTATCACAGTCAGGGTTACCGCATTACGCGCTATCGCATGGAAAAGCCGCTGCAGAACATCGCCGCCCACAGAGACGAAGATGGCTCCCGAAGACCAATCTGAACTGCACCCGCACTCGGATCTGGATGCTCAACTTGCCCAGATAAGCGACCTTGTTCGGCAAGGCGAGCACGAGGCGGCCATGGCACGGTGCGAACGACTGCTGCGTGCACATCCCACCAATGCCGAGTTGCACGTGGCGATGGGAGACATATATGCCGCACAACAGCTATGGCCCGAGGCCGCTCAATGGTACGAGCTGGCCCAGCAACTGGGCGGCACCCCTGGCCTCGCCGGGCGCCTGGAAAATGCCCGCCGGCAAGCGGAAAGCCGCCGCCATGCCGCGCCTATCATCCCCGAGTTGCCGCTGCCGCCGCGCCGCAGTCGCTGGCTGCCGGTAGCCGTCATCACCGTCAGCAGCCTGCTGGTGGTGCTTGCCGCCTTCGTGCTGCTTACCGGCGGCCCGAAGCTGCCCAGGCACCGCGCCATCACTGCCCCCACAACCCCGCCTCTGCCCTCCTCTGCACCCGTATATGGCGCCTCGGGCACTGCCATCAAGCCGCGCTCCGTCTCACAGCCCCAGGTGGCCCCGGCCCTGCCTCGCACTGCCCGGGCTCCCGCCTACAAGGGGGCGGCTACGGCGCAGACCGTCACCGGACCGACCGTCGCCCGCGCCCCGGTGGTCATCACCCAGAAGGTCAGTACCCCGGCCACGGACCGCGACCTGTATCTGATGGAGACCGTCGGCTCCCTTTCCTGGCCTGACGGGCGCCCGATGAGCCGCAGCGTCAGTGCCGTAGTGGACCCGTTCACCGGTTATGCCGTTATCACCTTCGCCCTGCCGCCGGCCCTGACGGCGGACAACATCAAGGCCACCGTGGCCCTGCAGGCCTATAAGGCCGCGGTAGTGGCATTCCGCAGCGATGCCGGCATAAACTCTCTTACTATCCGCTGCCTGGCCACGCTGGCAGGTGAAAGAGGTGCCCACACCACGGTAGTCGCCTTCAGGGCCAACACTACGCGTGCCACCATCGAGTACTGGAACAAGCTGCACGGCGAACCGGGCATGGATGTCATCTGGAACGAGGTCTTCGGCGAGGTGTGGTGGAACCCCGGCGTGACAGCCGACAAGCTGCAATAGGCCACTTAGGCGCCGGTGTAACGACTGATGATCTCCTCGGTGGGGCCGGTGGCGACTATCCGGCCGCTCTCCAGCCAGATGACACGCTGGCAAACGCGGCGGATTTGCTCCACGATGTGGGAAACGAACACGATGGCGCAGCCTCGCTCCCGCATCTGTGCCAGCCGCCGGTAGCATTGCTCGTGGAATTCCTCGTCCCCGACCGCCAGTATCTCGTCCAGCAGCAGCACATCAGGCTCCAGGTGCACCACCGTGGAGAAGGCCAGGCGCGCGAACATGCCGGTCGAGTAGGTCCTGACCGCGGCGTCCATGAACTCCCGGGCACCTGCAAACTCCATGATCGCCGGCAGCCGCGCCAGCGTCTCCTTGCGCGACAGCCCCATCAGCGAGGCGATCATCTGCACGTTTTCTATCCCCGTCAGATCGGGATGAAACCCGGCGCTGGCCTCAAGCAGCGCTCCCACTCGCCCCTGCACCTGCACCACGCCCTTGGTGGGCCGCAGCAGCCGCGACAGCACCCCCAGCACCGTGCTCTTGCCCGATCCGTTAGGGCCGATGATGCCTATCGCCTCGCCGGCCGCCACTTCGAAGGATACCCCTCGCAGCGCCCAGAACTCTTCCCGCGAGCTGTGGCGGCCCAGCAGGCGGCGCAGCACGGCATCCTTGATGCGCCGAGGACGACTGTGCAACAACACGTAGCGCTTCCACAAGTCTTCCACGTAAATGGCCGGCTGCATGTTCACACTATCTCCGGGAATTGCCATCTCTGCAACGCAAAATACCAAAGCCCCGCTGCAAAACACACCAGCGCGAAGACGGCCGCCACCAGCAAGTGTTCAGGCAGCACCACCTGGCCGGGCATCACCAGGCCCGGCAGCGGCACCTCGTGCCGCATCAGCACCCCCCTGAAGCCCTCGCACACGGCGGCCATCGGGTTGAACAGGTACCAGTAACGCCAGGCCGGGTTCTTCACCCAACTGGCCGGATACATCACCGGCGTCAGAAAGTAGAAAACCTGCACAAGGTTTGTGATGATATACTCCGTGTCCTGGTAGGCGGTGTGCAGGGCGGCAAACAGCATCGCCAGCCCGCTGACCATCAGCAACAAGATGCCCGTCAAGACTATCAGGAACAGGAACGAAACATGGAACACCACCGGAACGACCAGGAAAACGCCGAACAGTATCAGCATCGATAGCAGGAAGTGAACCAGGTTGCTTCCCACCACGGCCAGCGGCAGCATCTGCGAGGGCATCCAGATACGCTTGACCATCTGGCGGTACTTGAGGATTATCGCACACGCCCCTGTCACCGATGTCTGGAAGAACGCCCACGGAACCAGGGCACACAGGAACTTTATCGAATAGTTCGGCTCGCTGTGCTGCCAGATGTACTTGACCACAATGGTCATTATCACTATCTGGTAAAGCGGCGTGATAAGCGACCACAAAAATCCCAGGAACGAACGGCGGTAACGGATCTTAAGTTCCCTGGCGGTCAGGTCGTACAAGAGCTGGCGGTAGATCCAGATTTCCTTCAACGCCTCAAGCATACGCAGAGCCTGCCATCAAATTCAAATGCCTGCGTCCCCGTATTTGACACACTGTCACCTTGTGGACAAATTCCCGGCTGGCCCCGACATCACCTGCTCCAGGAGGCCAGGCCGCTGCCCTCGTCGAATATAGGCACACGCGCATGCTACATACAGGAGTGTCGCTTTCATGCTTGCAAGAGTCAATTCGGCTGCCATTATGGGCATCGAGGCCTATCCTGTGCAGGTGGAGGTGGACATCTCTCGGGGTCGGGGATTGTTCACCATCGTCGGCCTGCCGGACGTGGCCGTCAGGGAGAGCCGCGAGCGCGTACAGGCTGCCATCCGCAACAGCGGCTTTGAATTCCCACAGGAAACGATCACCGTCAACCTGGCCCCTGCCGATATCCGCAAGGAGGGACCCTCGTTCGACTTGCCCATCGCATTGGGGATTCTCATCGCACACGGCCAGCTTCACGTGGATGATATGGACGATTGCGTAATAGTCGGCGAATTGTCCCTCGACGGCAGCCTGCGACCCATTGCCGGCGCTCTGCCCATCGCCCTCGGCGCCCGCCAATGGGGCCTCCGCTCCTTGCTGGTGCCGCCCGAAAACGGCAAGGAGGCCGCGGTCGTCAGTGACTTCGAGGTCTACACCGCCGCCACCATCTACGACTGCGCATCATTGCTGGAAAACGATTTTGCGGCCGAACCGGTGCGCGTGGACCCACAGGACCTTGCCCTGGAGGCGGCACCTTACGCCGTCGATTTCGCCGATGTCAAGGGGCAGGCGCACGTCAAGCGGGCCTTGGAGGTGGCTGCGGCGGGCGGGCACAACGTCCTGCTCGTCGGCCCTCCGGGAGCGGGCAAGACAATGCTGGCCCGCAGGATGCCCACAATCCTGCCGCCCATGACCCTTGAGGAAGCACTGGAGGTCACCAAGCTTTACAGCGTGGCCGGGCTGCTCCCCAAGCACCAGGCTCTGATGCGCCAGCGGCCGTTCCGCCATCCCCACCACACGGTGAGCATTGCCGGCCTCACCGGCGGCGGCAGCATACCACGGCCCGGCGAGATCAGCCTGGCACACAACGGCGTGCTGTTCCTCGACGAACTGCCGGAATTCAGCCACAGTGCCCTTGAGGTGATGCGCCAGCCGCTGGAGGACGGCACCGTGACCATCGCCCGCGCCCAGAGCACGGTCACGTTCCCCGCCAACTTCCAGCTCATCGCTGCAATGAATCCCTGCCCCTGCGGCTTCTACACCGATCCGCATCGGCAGTGCACCTGCAGCCCGTCCCAGGTTTCGCGCTACCGCAAGCGCATAAGCGGCCCGCTGCTGGACCGCATCGACATGCACATCGAGGTCCCGCGCCTGTTGCCCGGCGAGCTGTTGAGCAAGCAGGCAGGCGAAAAGTCCGCTTCCATCCAGGCCCGGGTTATTGCCGCCCGCGAGATCCAGACCCGCCGCTTTGCAGGCACCCCGTACCACTGCAACGCGCAGATGGGCAGCAAGGCGCTTCGCCAGTTCTGCCAGCTCAGCGAGGAATGCGAGAGCTTGCTGCGGGCCGCCATTGACCAGTTCGCCTTGTCGGCACGCGCCCACGATCGCATCATCAAGTTGGCCCGTACCATCGCCGACCTGGAGGGCAGCGAGCAGATCAAGGTGCCCCATATCGCCGAGGCGATCCAGTATCGCAGCCTGGACCGCAAGCTGTGGGGCTAGGGGGTGACCCTAGGGTCACCTTGCAAAACCGGCGGCATTATGCCACATTTTGCGACCAAAGTCCCGAGTTGACTATGCACAGGCTACAGGGAGGGGTTGAATGGACGCCGACGATCCTGTCATTGACTGGCTACTTGAGCCGGCCGACGCGTCGGTTCGGTGCCTTGCCATGACGGACCTGCTGGGCCTTTCTGGCACTGATGTCCGGGTGCAAGCAACCCGCGACCGGATCCCCGACTCACCACACGTGCGCAACCTGTTGGCCGGCCAGCAGGAAGACGGAGGGTTTGGCTGTCATCCGTACCAGAAGTGGTACGGCGCTCACTGGCGGCTGGTATCGCTGGTTGACCTGGGCATTCCGGCCGGCCACCCGCAGTGCCTGGCTGCAGCCGAGCACGTCCTGCAGTGGCTGACCGGACCAGCACATCGTGGGAAGATCAAGTCCATCAACGGGCTTGTCCGCCGTTGTGCATCCCAGGAAGGCAATGTCCTCGGCGTCTGTTGTCATTTGGGCCTGGCAGATGACCCTCGCGTACAGTTGTTGGCTGAGTCGCTGATGGAATGGCAATGGCCTGACGGTGGATGGAACTGTGACAAGAACCCCCGGGCACACCATTCATCGTTCCATGAAAGCCTCAAGCCCATGTGGGGACTGCTGAAGTACCACCAGGCAACCGGCGATGCCGCTGCGTTGGCCGCGGCCCAACGCACGGCCGAACTGCTCTTGGACCATCGCTTGTTCAGGTCGAGCACTACGGGTGCGATCATTAACCAGGAATGGACGCGATTGCACTGGCCGGCTTACTGGCACTACGATATTCTCGGAGCACTAGACGTGCTACGCGAACTTGACGGCGCATTGTCAGATCCACGAACCGACGAGGCATTGACCGTGATACAAGAGCAACGCCTGCCCGACGGCAAGTGGCGGCACACCGGCAAGCGTTACTGGAGGCGCCCCCTTGGGGAGGGGGCCGCCACAAGCGGGAGGCCGTCCGGGGGCGCCGGCCTCGAGGTGACGGATTGGGGGCACGGACGGCGGCCGAGCAAGTTCATCACCCTGCGCGCCCTGCGTGTTCTGAAATGTGCCGGCAGGCTTAATTGAAAGCTCCGGCGTGTGCAACTACTAGTTCCCATGATAGGAGATGCCCAAATGAGAACCGTCCGCTACAACCTGCTTCTTCCTCACGAAATTGTGCAGGCTCGCAACGACTGCCCGATCGCCTACATCGGCATCGGCGGCATCGAGTGGCACGGCGAGCACCTGGCCGTGGGCCTTGACACCATCAAGGCTGACCGGCTGGCGGTCAAGTGTGCCGAGAAGGGCGGCGGCCTGGTCTTTCCGCCGCTGTACTACGGCGAGAACCGCGAATCGCACCTGATGGAAGCCAATCATGACCCCGACGGTAAGATCGCCGCCAAAATGGGCCTGCCGCGGGAGAATTTTGCCCCCGGCTACATGTGGCGCAGCAAGTACGAGCAGGACCGCGCTTACATTGAGCTGCTCTACCACATAATGCGCCAAATCGAGAGCCTCGGCTTCAAGGTAATCGTGATGATTGCCGGCCATTATCCGCTGCTGCGGCATGTCAAGGCGGCCGCCGAATGGTTCATGCTCGACAGTCCCGTGAAAGTGCTGGCCGTTAGCGGCTACGAGTTGGTCAAGGACCAGATTCCCGATGCCGGCGACCATGCCGCCAAGTGGGAGACTTCGCTGCTCATGGCCCTGTATCCGGAGGGCGTGGACATGAGCCGCTTGCCGCAGGATCTGAGCGAGCCGCTGATAGGGGTGGGAGGAATTGACCCGCGCACGGAGGCCTCCCTCGAGTACGGCCTGCGCGGCGTCGACGCCGTGGTGGAGGCGTTCGTCAGCCGCGCTCACCAACTCCTCGCCGAGGTCAGCTAATCACTGCCGACACCTGCAAGGAGGTGCTGCAGATGGCCAGGGTCTTGATAACGTACTACAGCCGCACGGGGAATACCGAAAAGATGGCTCACCTGGTGGCCGAGGGCGCCACGGAGGTGCCGGGCGCGGAGGTGGTCACGCGGCCGGTCGCCGAGGTGACCCCCGATGACTTGCTGCAGTTCGATGCCATCATCATGGGGTCACCGGTCTACTACGGCACCATGGCGGCCGAGCTGAAGGAACTCATTGACCAAAGCGTCTGCCATCACGGCAAGCTCCAGGGTAAGGTTGGAGGCGCGTTCGCTTCTTCAGGAGGCGTGGGCGGTGGTAACGAGACGACGGTCCTGGACATCAACAAGGCGCTGCTGATTCACGGCATGATAATCGCCGGCGACTCCGGCGGCGACCACTACGGTCCTGTCGCCGTGGGCGCACCCGACGACCGATCGGCCGCCGAGTGCCGCAAGCTGGGGCGCCGGGTTGCGGAGCTGGCAATCAAGCTCTTCGGCTGACGTGGCAGGCCGCTGAGACCACGCTGCAGGCCTAGTCGCCTGCAGCGGCAGACATGCTGTTGGTTGTCTCTTTCTCGGCAGCCGGCTTGGGTTTGGGAGCAGCCTTGGCCGGTGGCAGGTTGTTGGGGTCGATGCCGGCTGCTTTCAACTCCTGCTCGATGGCTGCATAAAAGTCGTTGGCGGTGTAGCCGGGCACGCCGTGAAATCCGCCGGGAGGTTCATGCCCTTCAGGGGGGCTGGGATGGGGTGGGCCCTGGAACATCACCACTTCAAACCCCTCGCGCCCGGGGAACCTGAACTGGTTCTTGCCATTGATGAGCACGCCCATCAGGCAGCCGATCTTGTGTTCCAGTGCCAGCTTGTGTATTTCCGGGTCGGTCATGTCCTTGTAGACTATCCGCAGCACGTTGGGGTACTTCTTGTAGGCCTCGTCCAACATTTGCAGCAGCGGGAACGGGCATTCCGAAGCGCTCATCGCGAACACGGTTATCTTGACCGGAGCATCCTCCGGCCCCTTGGGCTTGGGTAGTTCGCCGCGCAGCCGGGCCATCAGCGGCCGTGGCTGCCACTGATGTCTTGGCGCGTACGCGTGCAACACGTCCTCCAACGTGTAACCCATCGCCCAGTTTACCACTACGGCCAGAACCAGCAATCCTACCGCGACAACACCTAGCTTGGCGGTCCGTGACATGGTACTGCCCCCTTCTGTGACTGGAATGCTTGTGAAAGGTGCAAACACCTAACGGTTCGGGTACAGTTCCTGTAACCTACGCAATGCGGGCCAGATCCACCAGTTGGCTAAGCTCGATGCCGGCTGCCTCCATCAGCCTGCGGCAATATCGGGTGTTGCCCACCCCCTGGGGCAAGTCAGCGCCGCTGCCGACCACGAACTTGACGCCGGCCACTCGGAAGATTTTCAACAAGGCAGCGTATTCACGCGTAAACTGCTCCACGCTGAGAAACGCAAAGGCCGCATGTATTGAGGCGAACAGCTCGAAGGCGACTTCCTGTTCAAACATCAGCGTCGCCAACCGCTGGAGGGGTTCACGCGGCAGCTCAGAGGGCGTCACGGGTGCGGGGAAACGGCCCAGGTTGAAGGGGCGGGCTAGGACGTCCGCCAGGCGATTGGCCACCACGTTGAAGTACGCGGCGAACAGGTTGTCGAAAAACTGCTCGCGACGCGCCGGTACTTCAATATCCACTCCCGGGCACTTGCCTCCGAGCGAAGCCATGACCAGCGCAAACCGGCTGGCGGTGTGCTCAGTGATGTCCAGGCTGCCGTCCACAGCTATGATGTCTACGTCAGCCACTGGCAGGACCCGTACCGGACTGTGGTCGCCGGCGCGCTGGATTGCAGCCAGCCGTGCGGGCAAGTCGGCAAGATTGTACGGGGCGGGCAAGGCAAGGCCCAGGCACTGCAGCCCACCGGCCTCGGCGGCGCGCACGTAGTCGGCCAGCGTCTGCCGCCCTTGAG
>JALGVG010000172.1 GCA_029819875.1 Candidatus Zipacnadia bacterium
TCGTTATCACTGAGCACGGTCTGCGGCAGCAGGCTGGTCACGCGGTTCCGAAGTTGGAGGCGGCGGCCGCCTCCAGCGCGGCATCACGCCCCCTGATACGGGCCAGCCGCGTCATGGCCTGCTCCTGGGTCAGATCCACGGTGTCATTCATATCCGGTACCATCACGGGCAGCTTGTAGCGCCTGCGGATTGCCGCTGCCAATGCCACGCAGGCCTGGGGTTCACCATGCGTGAGGAAGACGCGGCGCACGGTGTTGCGCATCGGCCGCAGCCATTCCAACAACTGGTTGCGGTCAGCGTGGGCCGAGAAGCCGTCCAGGGCTTCGATGCGCGCTTTCACCTCCCTCGGCTGGCCGAAGATGTATACCTGCTTGGCCCCATCCTTGAGCAAGCGCCCCAGCGTGCCGGCTGCCTGGAAACCGACCAACAAAACGGCATCCTGGCGACGCTGCAGATGGTGCAGTAAATGGTGGCGGATGCGGCCGCCGGTACACATGCCGCTGCCGGCCAGCACGATAAAAGGAGTCGCCAGGTCGTTGAGAACCTGCGACTGGCGCGGAGTGCGCAGAAACCTCACGCCCCGGAAGCGGAAAGGCATCTTCCCGCTCTCGATAAGCCGGCGGATCTGCACATCGAAGCACTCCGGGTGCCTGCGGACCACTGCAGTGGCCTCGATGGCCATGGGACTGTCCAGGAAGACCGGAATGTCACCCAGCAGCCCGCTGCGCCGCATGTGGCCCAGTTCGTACAGTATCTCCTGGGCACGGCCGGTGGCGAACGTAGGTATCAGCAATGCCCCGCCTGCCTTGGAAGTTTGCACCACAATCCTCTTGAGCTGTTCGACGGCCTCTCCGACCGTCTCATGCTCACGATCGCCGTAGGTGGACTCCATCACGACGAAGTCCGCCCGCTCGGGGATGACGGGATCCTTGAGAATAGGGCGCCCCGGGTAACCGATGTCGCCGCTGAACACGATAACGGTGGGGGGATTGCCGACATGCAGCTCGATGGTAGCCGATCCGAGGATATGGCCGGCATCGCGGAAGCGCACTTGCAGGCCCTTGGCCAGGCGTACCATCCTGTCGTAGGGGACGGTGCGGAACAGGCGCAGGGCGGCGGCCACGTCCTCATGGTTGTACAGCGGCTCCGGAGGCGGTCCCACGCGGCCGCTCTTTTTCCACCTCCGCAGATCAAACTTGGCATCCTCCACCTGCAAGTGGGCGCTGTCATTCAACACGACCTCGCACATGTCCGCCGTCGCCGACGTGCAAACGATCTGCCCCTTGAACCCCGAGTCCACCAGGCGGGGAATGAGGCCGCAATGGTCCAAGTGACTGTGGGTCAGCAGCAGCCAGCGGACCTGCGCCGGGTCGAAACAGCGGTCCACGCGGTTTTGCATGCGCATGTGCATTGAGCCCTGGAACATGCCGCAATCAACCATCACCTGGCCGGCAGAGGTCTCCAGCAGGTAACAGGAACCGGTGACCTGTCGGGCTGCGCCCAAGAATGTCAGCCGCATGATAGACAAATGCTCTCCTTCTTAAGCATCCGCTCCGGGCGGCAGATACGCAATACCTTGTTCTACCCTCCGCTGGTGGACCTCAAGGGCACGCTCTATCAACACGCACGGGTCGTCGTCGTAAATGACGTCCGCGTTCGTCTTCTTGTTAATAACGGACACTATTTGCTCGATATGATCGGCAATCCCGCCCGTACCGGTCAGTACAGCTATCAGTTTGCCCTCGTCGTATGCGATGCAGAACTCCCCCAGTGTTCCGCTGCGTCCGCCAACGATTGCGACGATGTCGCAGGTGCGGATATTGGTGATTTCGCGGCCCATTAATCCGCTGCCCACAAAGATGAGGGCGTCGTACTCTTCGTACGGCGAGTGATAGCGCTGAACGTGTTCATCCAGTGACAGGGCCGGCGATATACCAATCACCAGGCCACCGATAGTCTTGGCCCCCAAGACCGCCTCATGGGGAAGTCCCGGGCACGCTCCTGTTACCAAGATACAACCGTGGCGCACGATCGTCTCGCCGAGCAACCGCGCTTTCCTCCTGACCTCCTCGGGACACTCGCCACCGGCTGAACCCATGACACCAACTTTGACTTTTATAGCAACTGACCTCCCTTCAACGGCGTATCGCACTGTGGTACTTGAGTCCATGAATAGGCTAATACATTCGCTGGCGACGGTGCTTCACCTTCCCACCCGCCACTTCAGGGGCGCTTGTAGCGGCCGATATATGATGGTGGTGGCACGAGGTAGCACTCCCTCGGCAACGGGCCGGCTGCAGGGTAGATGCCGGCACGCTGCCGCGGAGACGAACAGATGTCCCCGGAGGGCTGAACCGCAACCGGATATGCCAAAGCATCCTGCAGTTACTTCTGAGAGCCGCGCAGGGCCGACTGCCGACAGGGAATGGTCGGGCGGGCTGGGCGACGTTGCCGGCGGAGTGGTTCACCATCTCGGCGAACTTGCAAGTGTGATAGTGGGGCACACGCAGCTACTACTGTGCCGGCAACACGCCCCCGCAACACTCGCGGCACTGCGCAAAATAGAGGCCGCCGCGCGGGAGGTCGCTGCGACCGTGCGGGCCCTTGCCCGTGCGACGGCGCAGTCACCCTCGCGGCCCCAGCTTGCGCTGGTTGACCTCAATGAAACAATCCGGGCGGCCGCCGGGCACGCGATGCACTATTGGAACCACCTCGCCTGCCGCCGAGGCCGACCCGTGGAAATCGCCCTGGAGCTGGAAGATGTCCCGCCTGTCAGCGGTGACCCGATGGAGCTGGATTACCTGGTAACTGCTCTTCTGCTCAACAGTTGTAAAGCGATGCCCGAGGGCGGCAGGCTGCGTGTCCACACGAGCGCCGATCCCAGCAACGTGACATTGACATTGCAAAGCACCAATAGCAGCGCAGGCCAGCAGAGCTTGCCCTTGCAGTTAAGCACGGGTCGGGACGGCGAGGCCGCTTCTCCTGTTGCCAGGGACGGCGATCTGCACGCGTGCAAGGAAATTGCCGCCCATCACGGCGGCTGCCTCCTGATAGAGGCGGGGACAGGCCACCAAGCAACCGTGATGCTGACGTTGCCACGCGCCCAGGAGTGCGCATTCTGCGCTCCCGTTCCCGCCGCTACCCCCGCCGCGGTGCGTGCGCGCCTGCTTCTCGTGGACGACGAAGAGCCACTGCTGGATACCATCAAGGAGGCCGTGTGCCTGGGCGGCTTTCAAGCCGATGTCGCCGCAAGCGGGGAAGCAGCACTGCAGGCCCTCAACACCAACACCTACGATCTGGTGGTGACTGACCTCGGTATGCCTCGTATCAACGGGGCGCGCGTCGCTGAGGCGGCCAAGAGCCTCAACCCCGCCCTTCCGGTCATCATCCTGACAGGCTGGGGGCAGCAGATGAGGCCGGATGAAGCGCGCCACTGTGACCTGGTACTCAACAAGCCGGTTAGCCTTGAGGACCTGCTGGACGCCATAAACCGCACACTCAGCGGCATCTAGGTCCTTGCCAGGGTCGTGAAATTATGTTATATTGTCTGCTAATTGCAGGTGGGACAGTAGTCCTGCCTGTTTATTATCGGTAAACGCCATGTATGAACCACGAACATACCGCGTCCGGTCCGGGGCCGGCGACCTGGTAAGCTTCTCAGTGTGCGTGGGTGAATCGGACCTTCATATCCAGGCGGAGTTGGACCTTGCCGAACAGGCGTTGGCCGCTGTCAGCCGTGCGTACGAGATCGTAAGCGCGCACGCCCGGGCCAACGAGCACTTTCTGACCAGCCTTAGGCCGCTGAAGCCGCCTGCTGAGACCGTGCCGCCGGTCAGTGCGATGTACAATGCGGCGCGCAAGGCGGGGGTGGGGCCGATGGCGGCAGTGGCGGGGGCTATCGCCGACTATGTCGGCCGCCGCCTGTTAGAATTCAGCGGGCAAGTTATCGTCGAAAACGGCGGTGACATATTCATCAGTACGCGGCGCCGGCGCGTTATCGCCGTACATGCCGGTAGCTCCCCGCTGAGCGAGCGGATCGGGGTAATCATACCGGGCGGGGAGTGCGTGGGCGTCTGTACCTCGTCGGGGAAGGTGGGCCATTCGCTGAGCATGGGCTGTGCGGACGCGGTGGTGGCCATTGCCGATGATGCGGCGGTCGCGGACGCGGCGGCCACCGCCCTGGGCAATCGTGTCACCGAGCCGGCGGCGGTAGGTGCGGCGCTTCAGCAGGCACAACACATCGAGGAGTTGCGCGGTGTGTTGATTGTCTGCGGCGAGCAACTGGGAGTGTGGGGCGATTTCGAGATCTGCCCCCTGCAATAGCAGAATCAAGACAGCCGAATGTGCAGAGCCGGAAAGGGGTGAGATCCGGGATGACAACTGCAGTCCAAGGGTACAGGAGGAACATAAGAATGGTCATGCCACGGCGCCGGGACGACCGGCGCAACCCGGTAGTGTCCTGTGTACAGGACACTTGCAGCGGTACCCTCGGGCTGCGGGAACGTCATCTCGTTGCCGGGGCCTGAGGGAAACACAAACAAGTTCCTTCAGGAGGCGATGACATTGCCCAAGAGTTATGCTGAGATAAATGAAAAGATTCGCAAGGGCCAGGCCGTGGTGGTCACTGCCGAGGAAATGATTGAAATAGTGGCCGAGCAGGGAGTGCGCAAGGCAGCCAAGACCGTTGACGTGGTGACCACCGGCACTTTCGGACCGATGTGTTCGTCGGGTGCTTTCATCAACTTCGGGCACACGGTTCCCCGGATGAAGGTGCAACGCGCCTGGCTTAATGGTGTCCCGGCATACGCGGGGCTGGCGGCCGTTGACCTGTACATCGGGGCAACACAGATGGCCGAGAACGACCCGCTCAACAGCGAACACCCCGGGGAGTTCCGCTACGGCGGCGGCCACGTCATCCAGGACCTGATAGCCGGCCGCGATGTCCGCCTTGTGGCCGAGGCGTACGGCACGGATTGCTACCCGCGCAAGCATCTGGACACGTGGTTGAATATCAAGGACCTCAACCAGGCGGTGTTGTGCAACCCACGCAACTGCTACCAGAACTACAACGTGGCGGTAAACCTTCATGCCGACCGCGATATCTACACGTACATGGGTGTGGTGAAAAGGAACCTTGGTTCGGCCAACTACTGCTCAGCCGGCCAGCTAAGCCCACTGCTCAACGA
>JALGVG010000173.1 GCA_029819875.1 Candidatus Zipacnadia bacterium
AAAATATGGTGGCACTGCAAAGGCGGCGCTGTGGGCACTGATAGGCGGGGTCGCTGGCGCCCTCGTCGGCGGCTATCTCGGCCCGCTCATCGGTGCCCTCTTCGGGCCTGTCGGCTCGCTTGTCGGCGCCATCCTCGCCCCCATCCTCTGCGCACTTGCAGGGGGGTACCTGGGCGGCTATTGGCACGAGCTGCGCCTGGGCAAAAGCAAGGCCGAGGCCCGCCGCGCCGGCTGGGGCGCCTTCATGGGGCGTGCCGCCGGGGCGTTGCTCAAAGCCGTCTTCGCCGCCATTATAACGGGTCTTACCATCTGGCTGCTGTTCCGCGGCGGCGGCCCCTTCGGCGGCTGACTGCCCTCCTCGCGCCGCGCTTACCCCGAAGAGGAATAATCCAACGCGATGCTTTGGCGCACGAGGCCGTCCTCGTATCCCGCCCCGATAAGCCGGTAGCGCCCCAGGACGATGCCGCCGCGTCCCTGCCGGCCGTCAGGCCCGTACACCCGCACGGTATACGGCCCCGCAAGCCGGGGGACGATCCACGCCGTGCCGGCCGAATCGGTGACAGCGCCCAACGGCAGCGTAGGCTGGTTTGCAGCCGGCTCCAGTATCACGGTCGCCCCCGCTACCGGCTTGCCCGCTAAGGTCACGGTGACCAGCGCTTCCTGGCAGCGGCGCGTGTTACAGCGCGGCATCCGAGGGAAGCTCTCCCGCAGCGCCCGGTGCACCTTGTTCGGAGTGCACACCGCCCGCAGCGGGTCAAACCAGTTGAACGTGCCCCGCGACGAAGCCACGATCATCTTCTCCGCCTTGGCATCCGGCCCCGACAGGCTCGGCCAGGGCACGTCTACGTAAGCCCCGAAGTTGCATGGCCAGCGATCATCGCCCGGATTGAAGCTGCTGAGGTCCTTGAACAGGTCACCCCACGGCCCCGTCTTGTGCCAATCGGAGGTGGTGACATACGCTTGAAAGGCCGGCACGAAGACAAACAAGCCGGCCGCGCCGTAATCCAGGTAGCCGGAAATCTCCTCGCGCCAGAAGTTCGCCAACCGTTCCTCGGCCTCGGCAGCCACCCGGCGATCATGATTGTTCGCCAACGTGTGGCCGCCCATGTTATGCTCGCCGTTGACCACGGGCCGGCCGGCCGCCGCCTCCTTGAAGGCGTTCAGTGCCTTCGCCAGGCAGTAGTGCACGTTGACGAAATCAAGCCGCGGGTCGTCGGCCATCATGTGATTGCCGTGACAGTCAGGGATGCGCAGCGGATCCGATTCCCGCACCGCCCTGCTCATCTCCTGTACCAGGTCCATCAGCTCGTCGTTGTCCTGGTAGGCGAAGTTCTCGTTCTCGATGCTCAGCAGCCCGATACACGGCCAGTTGCGGTGTTTGGCCGCCCACTGCCTGAAATAGCTGCGCATGTTGGGGCGCACGACAGGGTCTTGCAGATCCGGTTGGCCCATGGCATCCAGCGGCAGGCTGCCGGCCCCCCAGTTGGGGGCTTCCGGCTCCATCAGCATCCCCATCTCCGAGGCCTCGGCGTAAAACTGCTCGCTGACATCTCCGTGCCGGTGAAACCGCTCGATGTTGATATTGGCCTTGCGGTCCATCCTGTACAAGTGCGCGGCAAAGAAGCGATTGGCGAACGGAAACTTCTCCTCCTGCAGGTACCATACACCGCCCCCGGCCAGGAACAGGCGCTTGCCGTTGAGCACGAAGTGGTCACCCTCGATCCACATCTGGCAAAACCCGAACGCATCGTAGCGCTCATCCAGGACCTGATTGCCCTCCAGCAGCTCCGTGTGCAGCCGGTACAGGTGCGGCCGGCCGTATTGGCCGCCAATTCCCCACAGCTTGGCGGCAGGCATCCTTCGACTTGTCTGCCAGCAGGCCGTGCGGCCGGCGGCGACCTTGCGGGGCGGCGTGACCACGACGGCCGCAACCTCCCCCTCGTCCAGAACCGTGTAACGCAGGCGCAGCTTGCGTGCCTGCCCCGATGCGTTGTTGACTGTTACGGCCACATTCAGGCGCTTGCCGCCGCGCACCGGCGTGCTTATCCCCACATCCTCAATGCACACCCCCGTGGGGTGGTATTCGAGGTACACATCCTGCCAGATACCGCCGTAGTTCTGCCCCCACAGGTCATTGACCATCAAGTAGTTGGCGCTGTAGTCACCCCGCCGGTTGCGGGACAGGTCGGTCTTGGTGTCATAGGTATCCTTTACCATTACCAGCATTTCGTTGACCTGCCCCGGCCGCACGGCCCCGGCCACGTTCACCCTGAAGCGCTCAAACCCGCCTAAGTGACTGCCGCAATATCTTCCGTTCAGGTACACCTCCGCGTAGTGGAACACCGCCTCGAACCGCACGGCCACGCCCTCCCCTCTCCAATTGGGGGGAACCACAAACCGGGTGCGATACCAGGCCACGTGCCAGTCAGGGTTCCACTCCTCGCCGTGATTGAAAAAGCTGCCGTAAGTGATCTTCCACGGCCCGTGCGGCACCCGGATCCTCTCCCACTGTGTTGGCGGACGGGCCGGGTCAGCGCCGGGCGCAAAGTCCCACACTCCGTTGAGGCAGATCTGCCCCGGCCGCTCAGCCGGTGGATGCCGGGAAGAATTTGCAACGCCCCCAGCCTCAGCAGTGGCCACAGTTGCCGGTTCAGCGGCAGCCACCTCCCGCAGGTAGCGAGCGCGCAGGTCCAGCAGCCGCAGGGCCCGGCCCAGGCGCCGGGCGACCTGCAGCCCGGACATCCGGGCAGGCGCGGCCCGCAAGTTCTCAGCGTAGGTTTCAATCCAGCGGCGCAGAATCTTCGCCCACCGCGCGTGATAGTCACCCGTGGCGGGAACAGGGGGCAAGTCATCCACATAGCCGGCCACCCGGCGGCACCAATCTGCGGCCTCCGCCGCCACCCAGGCCAGGGGCCTGTGCGCCTCCTGCCGCAGCTTCTGCGCGGCATCCTGCAATTCCCCGAGCCGCTTGTCATCCGTGCTTTCCTGTGCCCGGCGGAATGCCTGCCGCCAGCGATCCAGGCGGGCCTGGTACTCCGTTGCCCCGGCCTCGAATGCCGCTAGTACCCTGGAAAGATCCGGACCCTCGAGCTGTTCCACCCGCGCCGCAAAGTCGGCAAGTTTCTCTCTTGCATGGGCCACGTTCTCAAGCGCCTTGCCCATAACGTCCGGCACCAACCATCCGCACTGCATCGCCTGCCGGGGCGTCAACAGGGCCACCTGGAGCACATACGTGTATGCCTCCTGGCAACTTATCCGCAACCGCTGGCCCGGCCGCATCTGCACGTAATCGCGCGAGATGATCCACCCGCTGAAGTCGTACCAGCCTGTGGCCTTCAAGCGCATCTGGGGCTTGGCCTTGCTGCGGATCATCTCAACCCGCTTGCCATCCACCTCCACGACGTAGCGGACGTATGGACTGCAATACTCCCAGCCGCTGGCCTGGTGACCGGTCCGACACTGCACCGCAATCAGGTAACGGCCGGCCGGCACCGTCGCCAGGTAGAACTCCACCCCGTCGCCGGCATCGGGCAGGGAGATGGCACGCAGTTGCTCGTTCCACGACACCGCTCCCACGCACGCCGGCCCGATGTTGCCCACATCGGCAAAAAAGCGCAGTTCTTGTGTATCCGGCCCTAGCAGCAAGGTGTCAGGCGGAAAGGTGCCGCTTGGCTGCGCTTGCGAAACTGAAGCACCCGCCAGCACCAACAGCGACAATATAACAGCCGGTAGCAGTCTGTGCGTCATCCCGGTACCGCTCCCCTCCGTACGGCTCTCAGTTGCCGAAAAGACGTTCTTTTTTTTGACAAGCACGCGCTCCGTCCACGGCCCGGCCCGCAAGCGGCTTCATCGCTCTTCGCCGATCCCAAGCCTCGCCCCCGGCTCCTTCTCTTTGAGGGTTGATTTTTCCTCTGCTCTCCGGCGGCAGGTGAACCAACCGCGCGCGACCAAATGTACTTGCAAAACCATGCGATGACATGCCTGCCATGCGCCCGGCCGCTGCGGTGTGCGTTCAGGCGTGTAATAGCCGGTCACAGCCTATTGCCGAACATTGGTCTGCCGCTGCTCAATGAGGGGGAATGGTCATGGCCCGCGTCCACGGCATCATCAAGATACTGACTGCCGAGGAGATGCAGCGGCTGCACGACGCCGCCCTGCAGATCCTCGACCGCGCCGGAATGATAATAGACCACCACGAGGCGCTGGACTACCTGCGCGACGCCGGCTGCCGCGTGGACCACGACAGCAGGCGCGTCACGTTTCCTCCCGAGGTCACCCAGCAGGCCATCGACAAGATGCGGCGCGACTTCACCCTCGCCGACCGCCGGGGCATTGAAATGCCCGTCCGCTTCAGCCAGATCTACTTCGCCACCAGGCCCGTGCAAATCTACCACAACTTCACCGCGAACGCCGGCGGCTTTGTGCCATACATCCTCGACCTTGACGGCTACCGCCGCCCCGCTACCATGCAGGACGTGCGCGATGCCATCCGCCTCATTGACGGCCTCGAGCACATCGACATGACCGGCCTGCCGATCGTCGCCAACGAGGTGCCCCAGCAGGACCGCCCCGTGGTTATGGCCGCCGAACTGCTCAAGGGCACCACCAAGATCGGCGGCATCGAGGCCTGGGATGCCCTCGATGTGCAGGCCCTCCAGCGGATGGCGGCCGTCATCCGTGACAGCGAAGAGCAGGCCCGCCGCCGCCCCCTGCTGGTCGGTTACGCCGAAGTACGCTCCCCGCTGTGCATGGATTACAACATGGTCGAGGTGTTCATGGAGTCCGTCAAGTTGGGGCTGCCGCAGACCGTGGACACCATGCCCAACGCCGGCGCAACCGCCCCCGCCTCGGGGGCCGGCTGCCTGGCCCAGGGCCTGGCCGAGAGCATGAGCGCCGTGGTGCTGGGCTATGCCATTGACCCCGAGGCCATGCTGGGGCTGGACATCACGCCGGGCTACTGCGACATGCGCAGCGGTACCTTCCCCTACTCCGGGGCTGACCGCTGGCCGCTGGTGGCCGCCGCCAACCAGCTCATCACCGAGTTCTACGGCCGCCCCGGCGGCTGCCACGGCGGCAAGACGGACGCCTCCACCGTCGGCGTCCAGGCCGGCATTGAGAAGGCCTTAAGCATCCTGTTCCCCATCCTGTGCGGGGCCAG
>JALGVG010000174.1 GCA_029819875.1 Candidatus Zipacnadia bacterium
TGTCAATGGTGGGGTTGGGCTCATAGACGACCGGCGCGCCCGTGTCCTGTTCGTGGCTGACCAGCAGGTTGACCTGGTAGCGGCTCAGCGGCCCCCGCGGAGGCCCCACCAAGGCCGCTATCGGAGGCGGGGGCTGCTGCTCTCCGTCGCGGAACGCCGCCACGTTGTCTACAATGTCCTTCTTTATCTGCTCAAGGTGTTCGCAGACTTCCTTTTCATCCCGGTATTCCTGGCACAATTCGTCAATGAGGTGCTCGGTGGCAAACTGCACGACCTGCCGATCGAGCTGCTTGACCTGCTCGCGCGCCTCCTTCTCCTTGCGCTGGCCACGGCGAATCAGTTCCACGAGCTTTTCTTGCAGCTCGGTGCGCCGCCTGTCAAGCTCCTCGCGCTGCTCGTCGGGTAGCTGCGCGTACTGCTGAGGCGTCATCACCTCGCCGTCAACAGCCGGGACCACCACCAGGCCGCTGGGGCCGCGCGCTAAGCTGAAGCCGGCGGCGGTAGCCTCCTTTTCGAATGCTTCAAGCTCTGCGGCCTGCTCCTGGCGGAAGGTCTTGAGCAATTCGTCCCGCTGCCTGGTGTATTCGTCGCTTTCGAATGCGGCGGTAATTTGCTGCTCGAGATCCTCGATGAGGTCATTGATGTCTTTCTTGAACTTTCGTCCTCTGCCGGCCTTTAGGCGCAGGGCACGGGGGCGGCGCGGGGCGGCGAAATTGTACACGTAGCACCAGTCATCAGGGGCTGGTCGTTTCTCGGCACGGCGGGTGAGCACGTTGTGCGCCATGGTGGTACGGCCGGTTCCCACGGGCCCCATCACGAAAATATTGTAGCCGTCTGAAGGGATGCGGACTCCGAAATCGAGGGCCGCCAGCGCTCGCTCCTGGCCGATCGGCTCGGCAAGTTGCGGCAGTTCCGCAGTGCTCTGGAAGCCCAGGGATTGGGGATCGCAGCGCCATCGCAACTGTTCAGGGGCAAGTGCGTAATCCGACGACAAGACATTCACTCCTGTCTTACTTGATTATCTCCTTGCAAGGCGATCGGTCGCGCACTTCTACGGTAACCTGCCCATACTATTGTACTACGGGAGGCGTTTGCCTCGCAATCCCGTCACCAAAATAAACCCGCCGAGGCAGTCGGCTGTCGAACAATGCCGCTCCGCCCTGCGGCGCGTGGCGGCGTGATAGGCGGAAAGCAGGCCGCCGGCAGCAAGAAAGGGGGTCGCAGCGGCTTCCGTGGCGCAATCCGGCCGGCGGATGCCGGCCGGATAGACAGGATAGTTTCAGCCACGCGCCGCGTGCAAGGGCGCTAGTTGCGCTTCTTGTCCCGCAGATATGGGCGCCCCTGGGTTTCCGGGCGAGCGCCGCCCGGGTTGGAATGGTCCCGCTTCTTTCCACGCGGCTTGTGGTTGTTGCCTGAGCCGTGTCCGCCCTTACCGCCGCCGGCCGTCGGCCGGGGGAGAAGTTCCTTGCGGCTGACACGGACCTTGCCGTCGTCGTCGACCTCGATGACCTTGACCGGTATTTCGTCGCCCACCTTCAGGACATCTTCAGTCTTGTTGACGTGCTCCCAAGCCAGGTGAGAGATGTGCAGCAAAGCCTCGCGGCCGGGCAGCAGCTCCACGAAGGCGCCGAACGGAACGGTGCTGATGACCTTGGCGTTGTAGACCTCGCCGACCTGGATATCCCGCATCATTTCGTCAATGGCGTCATGGCACTGTTGCACTTTTTCGCCATCGCGGCCGAACACCGTCACGGTGCCGTCATCGGCTACGTCAATCTCCACGTCGTACTTGTCCTGCAAGCCCCTGATCGTGCGGCCGCCGGGGCCGATGAGCAGGCCGATCTTTTCGGGGTCAATCTTGATACAGTGCATGCGGGGCGCATAAGCGGAGAGATGGGGCCGCGGTGCACTCAGAACCTGGTCCATGATGTCCAGGATCTGCAGTCTGGCCCGCTTCGCTTGCTCGAGTGCTTGTTCCAGCACGGCGGTGGGCAGCCCTTGCACCTTCATATCCAAGTGCAAGGCATTGATGCCGTCGCGCGTACCTGCGACCTTGAAGTCCATGTGCCCGGCATGGTCTTCCAGGCCCTGGATATCGGTGAGGGTGGCATAGCGATCCGGGCCCTCGTAGATGAGGCCGATAGAGACGCCGGCGACCGCCTTCTTGATGGGAACGCCGGCATCCATCAGCGAAAGACTGGAGGCGCACACGCTGGCCATGGACGACGAACCGTTGCTTTCGAGAACCTCCGATACCAACCGGATAGTGTACGGGAACTCCTCTTCCGCAGGCAGCACCGACTCGAGGGCTTTCTGGGCCAGGTGGCCGTGACCTATCTCCCGGCGGCCCGGGCCACGGAGCGCGCGTGTTTCGCCCACGCAGAAGGGCGGGAAGTTGTAATGGTGCATGAAGCGGCTGTAGTCTTCTTCCTCCAGGGTGCGTACCATCCGCTGGTCGTACACCGCTCCAAGGGTGGTGATGGTGGCCACCTGCGTTTCGCCGCGCGTGAACAGGCTGGAGCCGTGGGCGCGGGGCAGCAGGCCCACCTCGCAGGTGATGGGGCGCAATTCGTCCAGCGCCCGGCCGTCCACCCGGCGCTTTTCGTCCAGCACAATGCGCCGCACACGTTCCTTGATGAGATCCTCGATGACGGCCTTGACGTCTCTTTCGGCGTCCGGGTACTGGCCCTCAAGGGCGGCGACGAGTTCGTCGGTGATATCGTCCAGCATCTGCTTGCGCCGGGTCTTATTCAATTCTTCAACTGCCTGGCAGATGCGGTCATAGGCCCGCTCGCGCACTTGCTGGGCAATTTCCGGACGCGGCTGCCAGATGGGATAATCACCCTTGGGCTTGCCGGCCTTCTCACGCAATTCCTCGATGATTTCAACAACCGGCTGACAGGCTTCCTCGGCCATCACAGTAGCCTGCAGCAGGAGGTCTTCGGGTACCGAGTTGCCCTCGAACTCGACCATGACGATGCCATTTCGGGTGGCGACCAACAGCAGGTTAAGATCGCTTTCCTCCAACTGTTCGAAGGAAGGGTTGAGGGTCAGCTCGCCGCCCACAATGCCTATCTGGGCGGCTCCGAAGGGGCCTTCAAACGGCACCGGGGACAGGTGCAGGGCAGCCGAGGCACCTATCAACGCCGCCAGATCCACCGAGTCCTGCGTCTCAGCGGACATGGGGATGGCGATTACCTGCACCTCGTTGCGCAACCCGGCAGGCAACAGCGGCCGGATGGGGCGATCGATGCGCCGGCAGGTGAGTACGGCCTCCTCCGAGGGCCTTCCCTCGCGCTTGAAAAAGCCGCCTGGTATGCGACCCACGGCGTACATCTTTTCTTCAAAATCCACGCGAAGCGGCAGAAAATCAGCATCCACCGGCTCCGGCGAGATGACGACGGTGACCAGCACCATGGTGTCGCCGTACCTGACCAACGCGGAGGCGTCGGCCTGCTTGGCCAGCCGCCCGGTCTCAATGGACAAGGGCCGGCCGGCAAAGTCCATTGTTACAGTCTGTACCGTAGACATAGGACAGTCTCCTTGGGTGATGGTACGGGGCACCACGGGGAAAGTGAGGAAGCAGGGAAAACAGAGGCTACCAGACAAAACGCCCGGTGCGTTGCCGGGCGCTGGATGCTACTTGTTCAATTCAACGACAGGCAGCCTGTGCATTATGTCTGTCTCCAGCCCCTGCTTTCCCTGTTTCCCCGAAATTCCCACGAGTACCCTGACCATCACATTTTTTTATTACTTAACGCAAGTCCGTAATATGCTTAGCAATCAATGTCCGTTGCAACAACCTTGCAGATTGGCCTCTGCACGGCCGTCGCAGCCACCATAATACTGCGCTTGCAGGCAGCCGACAAGCGGCCCTGCAATATCCTGCCGCCTACCGGCGCAAGCCGAGTTCGGACAAGATCCTGCGGTACCGGTCTATGTCCTTGGCCCGCAGGTAGTTGAGCAACCGCCGCCGCTGTCCGACCATCTTCAACAGCCCGCGGCGCGAATGGTGATCTTTTCTGTGTATCCGCAAATGCTCGGTGAGATACCTGATGCGCTCAGTAAGTAGTGCTATCTGGACCTCAGGAGAGCCTGTATCCGTATCATGAAGCTTGAACTTGTTTATGACTGCCGTCTTATCAGCCTTGGTAAGCGCCAATTGTACCACCTCGTGTCATCCTTACAGCCGTTCCGGGGGTGGCATGCCCGGACAGCCGTTGCCGCACCTCGTATAGTATCCTACGTGCCTCCAGCCGAGAAGACCGGCGGATCGGCGGTTTTCCCCGCCGGAGGGCCTGCGGCAATATCAGTATCATACCACACTACGCGCAACTTGTAAACATTTGTTCTGCATTGTCGCGACCCGGATGTCATTGGCGCGGCGATGGTATACAAGGCGCCGGCCAGCAAGGTGGTCTGGAACCAGTACGGCGTGATGATGGTGATGGAAAGCACCAGTATCAGCAGGTAGCCCAGCAGCACCGGGTAGGCGTAAAGGGCAGCGTAAAGCATTCCGAAGGTTGCAAACAGCAGCGGGCTGCGTACCAGAACGAACAGGAAGATAAACAACACCAGGTAACCTGCAACGTACAGGGTGACTCTTGAGTAGCTGAATACGCGGCTGTATGCAAGGCCGTTGTAGAGGGCGAACAGGTCAACGCAAAACAGCACCACGTTCGTCGCGATGCCGGTGAAGAGGGGGAATACCAGGACGTGAAGTGCCACAAGGCCCAAGGCTCCTGCAATGTTGGTGATCAGATCGGATTTGGACATGGTTCAAAGATTTTCCCCCTTGGTGACAAGAGGGCTTAGTTCAGCGGGAAGAATGGCGGGATCCGGCGTCAAGACCGCCACGTTGGGGTTTTTACGGGTGCTTGGCCGCCGAGAGAAGTCGGGTTGCAGGCATGCAGGCAAGAGGTTGACCCTCCGGCTGGTTCGCAGGCACGCACGAGGTCGGCCGCTTATGCGGCCCGGCCATAAGCCCGCAAGTTCCGGACGAAACGCCGCTACGCCAGCCACCCGTTCTGAAGCGCCAGCGTGCCGAGCCCAAGCAGGTACAAGTAGCCGAGGGCATCGGTGATCGAGGTGGTGACCGTGTTGCTGCCCATGGCCGGGTCCCGGCCCA
>JALGVG010000175.1 GCA_029819875.1 Candidatus Zipacnadia bacterium
TTGACCCGGCCAGTGGGCGTATCAGCTCGGTTATCCCCTTTGCGGGCAATGTGACGACTGCACAGGCGTTCTCCGCCCACGACTACGAGGTCCAAGTAGCGGGTGATAAGGTCGTATTGCGAGGCAATTTCTTGTCAACCGGCGACGAGCAGCCGGTCACCGAGGTTGTACTCGACGCGGACACCGGGAAAATAGTGCAGGCGCATTAACTTGCAAAGCAGTCAGTTTCGCGGCGGCCACGACATAACGTCGGAAAGGGCTTGCATAATACGTGTAATTTGGACATCAATAGTAAACTCGCGGCGCGCTCGCTGCAAGCCCCCACCTAGCTGCCGCAAACACTCTGCCAATGCCTCGGCCTCGTTTTCCGGGAAAACGAGGCCCGCATCGCCGATGACCTCGGCAATAGCGCCGCACGAGGAACCCACCACCGGCGTCTCGCAGAGCATCGCCTCGGCGAGCACACGCCCGAATTGCTCCTGCCAGGTGGGAATGCTGCGGGAGGGAAGCACGACAGCATCGAAAGCCGACATATATTCGGGCATCTCCTCACGGCTTATTGCTCCCACCCACCGTACGCGGTCAGCTACCTTCAGGCTCTCTGCCAGGGCTCTGAGTTCGGGCTCCTGCCTGCCGGTGCCAACGATGACCAGCACGAAGCGCTCGGGCAGCGCGCTGAGCGCGTGCAGCAACAGGTCAACGCCTTTTTCGGGCACCAGGCGGCCCGCATAGCCGACTACGAATGCTCGCTCTGCTCCCAGTATCGTGCGGACGCGGTTGGGGTCTCGCCTGTAGAAATGCTGCGGGTCAACGCCGGGGTATATCACCCGGATCCTGCGGCTGTCGAATCCCTGCTGCCGGAGGATCTCCGCCGCCGAGCGAGTTCCGGCCGCTATCATGTCCACGCGCGGCAGCGTGGCTTGCATGGCCCATCCCCGCAAGCAGCGCGGAAACCCTCGAAAGTGCCGCTGAACATTCTCGTAGGACACGAGGATGATGCGCGCACCAGGCCGGTATTTTCGCATCAACCGCACCAGTTGCCAGGTCCCCAGTTCCGACGGCTCGCCGATATGGTACACCGCGTGGGGCCGGAAGCGCCGCACCAGCGAAAGGGCACCGCTTAGGTAGATGCTGTAAGGATAAGGTCGCACAGGGAAAACGCGGGCCGGCTGCAGCAGGTACGGCGCATTGTCGTCCGGTTGGGTGCGGGTTGTGCCGAAATCACCCAGGTCAATGAACGCCGGCTGCAAGGCAGCCACCTCAATCCCCGGCTGCCTGCACAGCGCTTCGCAGAGCCGCCGGGAGGAGGCGACAGATGTAACTAACACGCGCATATTTGCTCTCGTCCCCCACAGGGCCGGCACCCCCTCAGCGTATCAATCGCGGTTCGCGCTACCGCTACAAGTAGCCCAGTCCTGTCAGCCGCTGCGCGAGTTCCTCGCGTTGCTGAGGAGTGTAGCCTGCTCCTTGGGTCTTGGCCGGAGTTGGGTCCTCGTGGCGATATGTCGGCGCCTGGGCCTGCAGGTACCGGGGTTTGAACAGCGAGCGGAGGATCTTGCCCTCCATGTAATCCGCTATCGGCTCACCGATGGCGTACAGCAGTGTGGGAGCTACGTCCAGCAAGGAGGCTTGTTCCTGGAGAGGGGCGGCCTCAATCTGCGGGCCGGCCATCACCAGGATCCCTTCCATGGAATGGACGCCCAGCGGCTGTTGCAATTCGGTGACGGCATGAGGCTGTTCAAGCAGAAACGGGATTTGCGTCCAACTGTCGTGCAGCCCCGGCAGGGCAAACACAGACGGCTCGGAGGGCACCAGCAGCAGGTCCGGGCCTTCGGATACATAGGGGCCGGAGAAGACCTCGGCGCCGGAGGGCACGGCCTCAAAGACCGGCTCTCCGCGTTGGTCGCGCATCGCCAGCAAGGCCTCGCGGATTTCGGCAAGCAACGACTCCGCCTGTTGCGGCGGCAGTATCCCGTGGCGGTCACGGCCGGCGATGTTCAGCCGCACCACCCCTCCGGCGGAGCTACCCATCGGTACGGCCACGGTCCGGTCCCAGGCGATTTGCCGGTGCTGCAAGGGAGCGGCCAGGCGGTTGCGTACGCGCTGCCTGAGCGGTTGCAGGCGCGATGCGACCGCCTGCGGCAACAGCCTCTTTGCCGCGTTCCACAAGCGCAGGCTGGCCCGGGCGAGGGCCGCATGCGCTGCTGCACCGGCCCCGCTGGTCCCGGGGGCAGCCTCGATTTGCAGCCATCCGCGATCAACGAACAGCTTGTGCAAGTTGAGCAACCTGCGGGCCGCTGCACCGCCATGGTCGGACATTATCACAACCGTCGTGTCAGGCCCGGCGTACTGCTCTATCCAGCGACCCAATTCGCGGTCAACCAGCTTGTAGGTGTACAGCACCACGTCCTCAATCTCCTCGGGGAGCGTTTCCGGCTTGCGGTTCCCCAGGTAGCTGTGCTGGATCCAATCGGTGGCGTTGTACACGACAGCGAATACGTCGGGCCGGTACTTTTCGACCAGGCGCCGGGCGGCGCGTGTCTTGCATGCAATCTGGTACTCCACCTCACGCAAGTCGCAGTTGGGGGCCAGCACGGTGCGAGGGAATGGGTCGTATTCACCGGCAGCGGCCACCACCTCGTCGAACACTTCCGGAGGATGCATCATTGCGCGGCCGAACGCAGGCGACTCCAGTCCGGACACCATGAAGCCGTTGACCGGCTGCGGCGGATAGGTGCCGGGCATGTTGTATACGCCCACGGTACTTCCTCGGCGGCTGAGCAGCTCCCAGATTGTTGCAACCTTGCGCCGGTCGAGGCGCACTTCGTCGTCCATCGCCGCGATGTCGCGCCAGTCGAACACCCCGTGCCGCCCCGCATTCACTCCCGTCATGAAGGTGGTCCATGCTATGGGGGTAAAGGGAGGCAAAGTTGACCGTAAAGGTCCGAACGCGCCGCGCTTGCACAGTTCGCCGATGGCGGGTAGTTCACCGGCCGCAATCCACTCGCGCGTAAGTCGGTAGTCCCCTCCGTCCCATCCTATGACCATCAGGCGAGGGTGATAGCTGTTCTTTCCAGTGGCCTGTGGCATGACAAGCTTCCCTTCGAGGCGGCGATTGTTGCTCTTGCTGTGGTTATTCGTTCCCTACTGCCGGCGAGGATTGCACCGGCCGGCAGTCCGCCGGCGGCAGCCGTAACCGGCAAAAGCGCAGCAGGCGCCGCCGGTGATAAGACAGTCGCCAGGCGGCATCCTTGCGGGTGGTAGGTGAAACACTCAGGCACCAGCGCATCAAGGCCTTGGCTACCCGCAGTCCGAACACCAGCCATGTCGTTAACAAGCCGCCGTTGAGGCGCAGGTACGTGTATTCACTGTCCCAAAGCTGCTCTTGCAGCTGCAGATTCTGCAATTTGGCACCTGATTGCCGCCCATGGTGCATTACCACTGCGTCGGGTACGAATACGCGGTCGTAGCCTGCTCTACGCAGCTTCTGGCACCAATCGAGGTCATCATACCACATGAAATAGCGTTCATCCAGCGGGCCCACTTGCTCCAGGACGCGGCGCGTAGTGAAAAGTGCCGCCCCCGACAGCCAATCCACGCGCCTTGTTCGGCCCGAAGCGGCCAGTTTCTCCAGTTGCTTGTCGTAGTGCCTTTCAAATATTGACGGCAAGATGCGGAACAGCAGCCGGGGGAAAAGGCCGGCGCTGCGCTGGTACGTCCCGTCCGGGTTGACCAACCGGGGACCGGCGGCCCCGATGTTTTCATCCCTGGATATGACCTCAACCAAGCGTTCAATGCAACCGCGGCGCACTTCGGTGTCGCTGTTGAGCATGAATATAAAGTCACCCGTGGCCGCCCGCAGTCCCTGGTTGTTGGCACGCACGAACCCGACGTTGCCGGGATTGCGTATGAGCTTGACCTGGGGATAGTCCGTCGCGACCATTTCCACGCTGCCATCCTCCGAGCCGTTGTCCACCACGATCACCTCCAGGGCCACCAGTGGCGAGTCCCAGGGCAAGGAAGCAAGGCAGGCGTGCAGCAACTGCCTCGTGTTCCAGTTGACGATTACCACCGAAACTACGGGACGCATCTGCATTGCCTCAATAACGCGTGCCGCATACCTCGTAGTTCCCTGCAACAGGAGGGGGTTCCTGCCCTGCATGCTGTCACCTGGGATGATCGAAAAACCTCGGCAACCGTGAAGGAGATTGCCTCCTGGCGAAGCATATTGCGGTCATGACATAAGGCAGGTTACCCGTGCCCAGCAAAGGAGCGTGAAACAGGATGCCGCTGACTGTTGGAGTTGCAGGCCTGCACCGCGGCCGCGGTCATATCAATGTTTTCGCACAACGCGATGACTGCCGGGTTGTGGCCGTCTGTGACATAGACGGCCGACTGGCACAGGCCGTCGCCGAGGAGTACGATATTCCGCACTATTTTGATAGTTACGAAGCGCTGGTGGATTTCGGCCCCGATATAATCGTGGTCGCCACCCCGGCCCCGCTGCATGCCGAGCACTGCATCGTCGCCCTCGATGCCGGCATCAATGTTCTCAGCGAGGTTCCCGCGGTAACCAGCATTGAAGAAGGCCGCCGGCTTGTGCAGGCCGTGGAACGGTCGTCGGCTAAGTACAGCTTCGGCGAGAACATGTGCTACGTGGCCTACATGCAAACCTATGAACACCTAGTCCGCAGCGGCCAACTGGGCAAGGTCTACTACGCAGAATGTGAATATGTCCACGACTGCCGTTACTTGTTCGGCACCCCCGAGCATCCCACGTGGCGCGTAAGCATGCCACCGGTATGCTATTGCACCCACGACCTGGGGCCACTGCTGAGGTGGCTGGACGACAGGGTAGTGAGGGCAGTAGGCATGAGCAGCGGCAGCAACGTGGACCCGCGCTGGGATTGCATTGACCTGGAAGTCGGGCTGTTTTACACGCTTAAAGGCACGATCATCAAGTTCCTGGCGAGCTTTTGCACGGTCCGCGAACCCGTGCTGCATGGCATGGTGTTGTACGGCACCGAGGGTATCCTGGAGGCACCGCGCTGCGGGTGGGACAAGCACAAGGCAATACTAGCGGGTATCCCGCACTGCCATGACATGATAGCGCTGCCCATCGACTGGACACATCCGCGGGCGCCCGGCGATGCGACCGCCGGCGGGCACGGGACGGCAGAGTACTACATGGTCCAAGACTTCGTCCGCTGTATCAAAGATGACACGCCACCGCCGATCGATGTATACATGGCACTGGACATGACGCTGCCCGGCATTTGTGCCCACCAGTCGGCAGTGCAAGGCAGCCAGCCGGTGGAGGTGCCTGACCTTCGCGGAAGCTAG
>JALGVG010000176.1 GCA_029819875.1 Candidatus Zipacnadia bacterium
TGCTGCCTAAGCCACTCCAAGAGCTCGGCCTCCAAGGTAACAATCTGTGCGGGGGGCACGTCGTCCCAATAGCCCCTGGTGCCAGCGAAAATTGCCACCACCTGGTCCACGATGTGCATCGGGGCGTATTGCGGCTGCTTGAGTACCTCCATCATCCTGTCGCCGCGGGCCAGGATCGCCTGGGTCCGGGCGTCGAGGTCCGAGGCGAATTGGGCAAACGCGGCATACTCGCGGTACGAGGCGAGATCCAGCTTGAGCCTTCCTGCGACGCGGCGCATCATCTGTGTCTGCGCGGCACCGCCCACGCGCGAGACGCTCAGGCCGATGTTGATGGCCGGCCGTATCCCCTGGTAAAAGAGATCTGGCTCCAGGTATATCTGCCCGTCGGTGATGGAGATGACGTTGGTGGGGATGTAGGCCGAGTAGTCCCCTTCCTGCGTTTCGACAATCGGCAAGGCAGTCAGCGATCCGCCGCCGTTTTCGTCGCTCATCTTGGCGGCGCGCTCCAGAAGGCGGGAGTGAAGATTGAATATGTCACCGGGAAACGCTTCCCGGCCGGGCGGGCGGCGCAACAGCAGCGAGACCTCGCGGTAGGCCGCTGCATGCTTGGTGAGGTCGTCGTAGACAACCAGGGCATGCTGGCCGTTGTCGCGGAGGCGTTCGCCGATGGTACATCCCGCGTAAGGAGCGATGTACTGCAAGGCCGCCGGGTCCGAGGCGGTGGCGGCCACTATGCACGTCTTGTGCATAACGCCGTATTCCTCGAAGATATTGGCAATGCGCCTTACGTCGGAGAGCTTTTGGCCGATCGCCACGTAGATGCAATACACATCGGTGTCTCTTTGGTTGATGATGGCATCAACGGCGATTGCCGTTTTGCCGGTCTGTCGGTCGCCGATGATCAGCTCGCGCTGGCCGCGGCCGATAGGGATCATCGAGTCGATGGCCTTAAGGCCGGTGTACAGCGGTTCACAGACCGGCTGGCGCTCGATAACCCCGGGGGCCTTGACTTCCAGAACGCGGCGCTCGCTGCTTTGGATAGGCCCGCGGCCATCCAGCGGCTCACCCAGTGGAGTCATGACGCGGCCGAATACCTCGGGGCCGACGATCGTATCGGCGATACGACCGGTGGCGTGGACCGTGTCACCCTCCTTGATGTGCTCATCCGGCCCCAGCAGGATGCAGCCGACGTTGTCCTCTTCGAGGTTGAAAACGATGCCCATCACGTCGCCGGGAAACTCGATCAGTTCAGAAGACATGGCGTCGGCCAGACCGTAAACGCGGGCGATTCCGTCGCCGACCTCCAGCACTATACCCACGCGCTCCATTTTCAGCTCTTCTTCGTAGCGCTGTAGCTCGCGTTTGAGTAGCTCTTTTATCTCGTCAGACTTCACTTCCACGTTGACTCACCCGGCTTATCCAGCAGTAGCTGTCTTGTGTCCGGCCACGGCCCGGGCCATGCGTTGCAATCGTCCGGTGAGGCTTCCGTCGAGCAGGCGGTCGCCCAGCCATACGCGCGCTCCCCCGATCAGCTCCGGAACGACTTGCACTTGGAGCTTCACCTGCCGGCCTGCCAATCGTTCCAGGGCCGCAGCCAGACGCTCGCGCTGGGCAGTGCTAAGCGGTGCGGCGGTCTGGACGCGGGCCAGCACAAGTCCCGCCCGTTCGTTCATCACCATCTCGTACGCAGTAGCAATGCTTTCCAGTATGTCAACCTGGCGCCGCTGCAATAACAGTCGCACGAAGTTGACAATCAGCCGCTCCGCTGCCGTGCCCAGCACCGTCCGGATAACTCGCAGCTTTTCCTCCTCGCTGACGGTGGGGTGGTTCAGAAGGCGGAGCAGTTGCGGAGTGCCGGCTACGGCGTCCTGAATCTGCTTCAGTTGCCGGCCGACGATGTCATCACGATCTTGCTCTGTTGCCAGCTCTAGGATGGCCTCTGCATATTTTATTACGGTGCTGGTGATAACCATCGGCGTTCAGTTCTGCCCGGCATTGGCAGCCATTTTCTCCACGTCGGCGATGAAGGCATCCAGCAGCGCCTGCTGCCGCTCTGCGTCCAATGACTGGGCCAGCAATCGCTGGCAGAATTCGACAGCCAGGGTGCTGACTTCGGCACGCAACTGTTGCCGTGCCTGCTCGACGGCGGCGGTTATGTTCCTTTCAGCCTGCAGCTCGCGCTCTCGCGCTGCGCGCCTGGCTTGCTCCACGAGAGCTTGCGCCTCGGCCCGCACCTTGCGGCGCAACTGTTCGGCCTCCTGGTCAACAGCGGCCAGCAACTGCTGCCGGCGCCGCTGGACCGAAGCCAGCTCCACCTCGGCTTGTTGCCGGGCCTGCTCGGCCTTGGCGACATCGTCGGCGATCTGGCGCGCACGACTAGCCAGCACTTCGCTTATAGGCGCAAACGCCCACTTGCGTAGTATCAGGAAAAGCACCACGAAGCCGACAATGTTGACCAACAAGGCGCCGGGTTCAATACCTAGCTGCTCAAGCACATTCATGGTTGCCTGTTCATCTCACCTGTTGGAATAGTTGTTCCTTGTTATCCGCCGGCCGAGACCCGCTGGATTACGTCCATCACCGAGGGCAGCAATTTGTACAACAGGAAGAAAATCAACAGGGCATAGATGACCAACGACTCGATCAAGGCCAGGGACAGGAGCAAGGCGCTGCGGATTTCACCCGCTGCTTCGGGCTGGCGCGCTATGCTCTCCACCGCCGCAGCCGCCGCACGCCCCTGGGCTTGCGCGGCAGACAGGACGGCGATTGGAACTCCCAAGCCGACGGCTATTGCCAAAGCTACTCCATACAACATACTGATTACCTCCTGGTTTGCCGGCTGGTGGTCTTGTCACCTGCGCGGGAAAACTACTGCTACCATCCGCAGTCAGGCTCGCTGTCTTGAGCGCTAATGCGCCGGCTCTTCCACCGCGCCGGCGATGTAAGATGCCGCCAACATCGTGAATATGAATGCCTGGATAATGCTTATCAGGATGTGCAACAGCACTATGGGCAATTGCAGGGGGATGGGGATGTATATCACCCCCATCACCAGTACGCTGATAACAATGAGCTGGGCGATAAGCGTATCTTCCCCGAATATGTTGCCGAACAAACGAATGGCCAGCGACAGGATTCGTGCCACCTCACCGATGCCGTGGATTATTACCATCAGCGGAGCCAGCCACAAAACCTCACCGAAGAAATGACGCAAGTAACGCCAGCCATGTTCACGGAAGCCGAAGTACTGTACTGCGGCGACGGTGACGAAGGCCAAAGCCCCTGTCATGCTCAGGTTGGCCGTCGGGGACAGAAAGCCCGGTATCAGGCCGAAGACGTTCATCAACAAGATGTAAAGGAACAAAGTCGCCAGGAACGGGGCGAAACGCGCCCCGCCCGGACCGATTATGTCCTCGGAAAAGGAAACCATGTACGCCCAGAACAGCTCCGCCAAGGTCTGCCAGCCACTGCGCGGGACGATTTGGAGGTTACGGGTGGCACGCCACAGCAGTAACACGAGGACGGCCGCGACCAACCAGCCGGTCAGCACGTTCACCGTGATGAAGCTATGTGCCCATTCAGGCAGCAGGGCTTCTATAGCATTAAGCCATGTACCAGGTTCGTGCATGGTCTATCAGACGTCTCCCCCGGAGCCGACACGGTCATCGCGCGGCGCGGTTCTGGAGAAAGATTTTCCCAACGGTCGGAACAGCATGGCTGCCAGAGACAGGCTGATTCCTACCACAAAACTTATCGGTTCGATGTGCCAGACATTAACAAGCAGGTACAGCACTGCCGCCAACGCCAAGTACTTGGCGGCTTGCAATGCCATAAAGATCTTCTTGCGGCTGCGGGCCGACCTGTCTGTCGCAGTCAGCACTAAACTAAGCTCAACCAGCACGTACATGGCGGCAGTCCCCACGACAACCCCTGCCAGCAATCCCAGAGCCCACCTGACATGGCCGCTTGCCGACAACCACAAAGTGACCACCGCTGCCATGAGGCCGGTGGCCAGGAATGCGCGAATGAAGAAACGGCGCACCTCCGCCTCAGTCATCGCTTCCATCCATGCGTTGCAATTCTTGTGCCAAGTGGACAAAACCGGCGGCTGATCCCAGGCACAGTCCCACTACCGTCAACCATGGCTCGGTTCCCAGGAGACCGTCAAGCCAATGCCCTGCCAGCGCGCCGATTATCACGCTGAAGGCCAGCGTCAGCCCGACTGTGCTAAGCCGTATGGCCTCCGACCAGCGTTTGAGGGGGCGCTTATGACCTTTGTTACTTCCCGCATCGTTGCCTACCACTTGGCAAAGTTTACTCCTGCACTACCGCGGTGTCAAGCGCACGGCGACCGCGGGACTGCCCTGCGATAAAGGAGGAAAAGCGCAAGGGGAGGGGAAAAAGGCAATGTCACGGATCTACGGCTGTCGCTGTCCGAGATGGCATTGTCAGCCGCAGTGCAGGGGGGAGAAACAATGTCGGCTCTTTGGAAAACAGCAGTGGGAGCGGTAACCGCCATGGGATTTCTGGCGGCGGCAAGCGCGCAGGTGAGGGTCGTCGGAGGGCCCTACGTACTGCACGCGAACGTGATCTTCCAGTGGGGTGGACATACCTTCAGCTACGTGCTCCAAGGGCAACGCTATATCTTCTGGACCGCCACTGCCAACAAGTGGGAAACTGGCGACGACGGGGAGAAGAAATATCTGACCCAACTGGTTGGGCAGTTCCCGCTGCCGGGTACGGACGGTCAGCCGGCGGTGCATGCCTTCTCCATCGAGGAGCCGGGAGCATACGCGTGCCGCGAGCCGTTGCTGTTGCGGACACCCGATGGCTACCTGCACGTTTTCTTGGGCATCGACCACCATGCGGTCAAGCCCCCGCACGAATACTACGGGACGCTGCGGTACTATCGCAGCGCCCGGCCCGAGGACGTGACTGAGTGGGTCGAGCGGACCGAGTTAATCCCCCAAGTGCCGCCGTACCACCAGTTTCACACGCGCATGAATGTAGCGGTGACCCCGGACGGTGAGCGGGCAGTGCTCGTCATCCTGGCGGG